>NZ_CDXDFU010000131.1:0-13961 GCF_978017985.1 Schwartzia sp. (in: firmicutes)
CCGACGTTCGATGATGCGAAAGCAATCGCGAAGGATATCACGGAGCGTTATGAATCCGGCGAATACAGTGTAGTCCATATCGTCTACACACGTTTCGTTTCGGCTATCAATTCCGTACCGGAAACGTTCCAGCTTCTCCCGTTTGAGGGACTGGTCGGTGATAACACAGAGGTGGCTGAGAATGCCGAAGCAGAAGGCG
The DNA here is from genome assembly GCF_978017985.1 of Schwartzia sp. (in: firmicutes). Classification (NCBI taxonomy): domain Bacteria; kingdom Bacillati; phylum Bacillota; class Negativicutes; order Selenomonadales; family Selenomonadaceae; genus Schwartzia; species Schwartzia sp. (in: firmicutes). The sequence continues at coordinate 200 of NZ_CDXDFU010000131.1, forward strand.
CTGAGGAGAGTATGCTTGACTCCAAGTCCGATGATGATTACATGGACGACGACAAGTATATCTTTGAGCCGAACGCTGAAGATGTTCTCGGATACCTGCTGCCGCAGTATTTGGTGACAATGATTTACGCGGCGCAGCTGCAGGCCGCAGCCAGCGAGCTCTCATCGCGTATGACGGCTATGAGCAACGCTACCGACAACGCTGAAGAGCTGAACAAGAAGCTCGGTTTGCAGTATAACAAAGTACGTCAGGCGAACATTACCCGCGAGATCTCTGAGATCGTGGGCGGTGCTGAAGCCTTGAAGTAAGGAGGTCTACCATTGGCTAATGGAAAGGTAGTACAGGTCATTGGACCTGTCGTTGATATTGAATTTCCGCTGGGAGAACTGCCGGAAATCCTCAACGCTATCACAATCAAAGGAAAAGCCGGTGATCTGGATATCGACCTCGTTGTCGAGGTCATGCAGCACCTGGGCGACAGCGTTACCCGCTGCATCGCTATGAGCTCTACCGATGGTTTGGTTCGTGGGATGGAAGCAGTTGATACCGGCGCACCGATTAAGGTTCCTGTCGGACCGGAATGTCTCGGACGTGTATTTAACGTTCTCGGACAGACGGTTGATAAGAACCCGGCTCCGGTCGGCAACAAAGAATCATGGCCGATCCACCGTAAAGCACCTAAATTCGAGGAGCAGGATGCTACGGCTACAATCCTCGAGACAGGTATCAAGGTCGTCGACCTGATTGCTCCGTACTCCCGTGGTGGTAAAACGGGTCTGTTCGGCGGCGCAGGCGTCGGCAAAACTGTCCTTATTCAGGAACTTATTCACAACATCGCAACTGAGCACGGCGGCTACTCCGTATTCGCAGGTGTCGGTGAGCGTACACGTGAAGGTAACGACCTTTGGACTGAGATGACGGAATCCGGCGTTATCAGCAAGACGGCTCTGGTCTACGGCCAGATGAACGAGCCGCCTGGAGCACGTATGCGCGTTGGTCTTACAGGTCTTACAATGGCGGAATACTTCCGTGATGTTGAGGGCCAGGACGTGCTTCTCTTCATTGATAACATCTTCCGTTTCATTCAGGCAGGTTCTGAGGTTTCCGCTCTGCTCGGCCGTATGCCGTCTGCCGTTGGTTATCAGCCGACACTGACGACGGATATCGGTGCTCTGCAGGAGCGTATTACTTCGACGAAGAAAGGTTCCATCACATCGGTTCAGGCTGTTTACGTCCCGGCCGATGACTTGACGGACCCGGCGCCGGCAGGCACATTCACGCACTTGGATGCTACGACGGTTCTTTCGCGTCAGATCGCTGAGCTCGGTCTGTACCCGGCTGTTGATCCGCTCGATTCCACATCCCGTATTCTCGACCCGAATATCATCGGTGAAGAGCACTACGAAGTTGCGCGCGGCGTGCAGGCTGTGCTCCAGAAATACAAAGAGCTGCAGGATATCATCGCTATCCTCGGTATGGAAGAGCTTTCCGATGCCGATAAGCTGACGGTTGCCCGCGCTCGTAAGATTCAGCGTTTCCTGTCCCAGCCGTTCGCAGTTGCTGAACAGTTCACGGGTCAGCCGGGTAAATACGTTCCGCTTAAGGAAACGGTTCGCGGCTTCAAGGAAATTCTGGAAGGCAAACATGACGATCTGCCGGAGAATGCATTCTACATGGTCGGCACGATCGATGAGGCTGTAGCAAAGGCTCAGAAGCTCAAAGAGGAGGCATAATCTATGCCGACAATTAAGCTGGAGGTCGTTTCCCCTGACGCAATGGTTTATCAGGCGGATATCTCTATGCTCATTGTCCGTTCAATCGACGGCGAGCTCGGCATTCTGCCGCATCACGCTCCTATGATTGCAGGACTTCTCCCGTGCGCTATGCGCGTGAAGTTCGAGGATCATGAAGAGCTGATTGCTGTCGCTGGCGGCTTCATGGAGGTTCAGCCGGATAAAATCACGGTACTCGCATCCGCTGCAGAGACGGCGATTCAGATTGATCCGATTCGTGCGCAGAAGGCATATGAGCGTGCCAAGAAGCGTATTGAAGAGTTCAACAGCGCTCCGTCGCGGCATCAGGATATCGATATGAACCGTGCCCATCTGGCTCTTGAACGTGCTGCTGCCCGTCTCAAGGCTAGTTCCGGAAAACGATAAAAACAAAAAGAGACTCCTTCGGGGGTCTCTTTTTTTGCGTTAAAAAGCAGGGAAAGTCAGGCAGAGTCATGGTGGAAATTGTTTTAAAATAATGACGTTGCAAAAGGAATTATATTATGTCACAATAAAAATAGGATAGGGGGGTACGACCCTTTCCGGACGAAATGGCCGGAGTGCCCGACCCGGCCGGGGTTTTACAGGGGGCAGCTCCTTGGAGCGGCCTTCAAAAGGAGGTAATATACATGGATGTATCAACTATTGCGAAAACACAAGTCGGGATGACGAATTATGTGAAAAACGCAAAGGGCACGGACAAAGGTAAAGATGCCGAGGTGCATGAAAAGGGTGCCTATAATGTGGAGCTTTCCGATGAAGGAAAAGCAACCGCAGCGGGGCAGACTCACGGAGATGCTGTGAAGGGACTGACTCCTGATCAGGTAAATCTTCTGCAGGACGGTATCAACAAGAGCTACGACCTCATGATCAAAACTCTTACCGCACAGAATACCAAGCTGCAGGCATGGCTTGCAAACGGTGACGGTATTCTGAATTTCGATGGAGTCAACATCGACACATCGAGATTTGCACTGCCCGCAGTGGGCACTACACCGGAAGAGGCTGCTGCGGCAATCGCACCCGGCGGTGAATATTCGGTAGAAAAAGTCGCTGACCGTATTATGGGTCTTGCAGTAGCATTTGCCGGGGATGATCCGGAAAAACTCAAAAAAATGCAGGATGCCATTGAAGAAGGCTTCCGTCAGGCGGGAGTAGAATTCAAAGACGCTACAGGCGCAAAAGAAATGCCGGATATTACAAAGCAGACGCACGACGAGATTATGCGCCGCTTTGACGAGCTTTATAAAAAGATTGCTGAACAGAACAGCGGAGCAGACAATCCCGCTGAAGAATAACAAAATGGGAATCGGGCAGCCCGCATTATCGTACGAACAATACAAATGAGCCACGCATATGCGTGGCTCTTCTTGTGTCTATATGATTTATTCCTGCGGAATGAGTTTACCGCCCCCCGGAAGGTCGTAGGTAAGTCCTCCGAGAATTGTGCTTGCGTTTTTGCCGTAGTAAATATTGTATCCTGCACTGTCTATGTTTTTGAAGCTGGCGTCTTCATCACAGAAGCTCATTATATGGGAGTCTCCCGTGAGAATCCACTGAGCGTCCCTGGCAACGGTCAGTGTGACGCTCTTGGCGGTGTCATCGGGATTGATTGCCCCTGTCATGTGAGCTCCGTTCTCAAGCTTCAGCTTGAGAGTACTCTGACTGTCTACAAAAATATCTGCCTTAAAATCATGGTTAGTGTATATGACCGCATCTTTGCCGTCAACGATGGAAAGCTCTCTGTCCTGTATTTCAAAGGAAGAATCACCTGAGCGCGAGCTCTCGGCTATTGCGATTTCGTTGTCAAAGCCGGGAACGGAAGACTCGGTAGGGTTATAGGAAAGCTGTGTGCCATAGGACGCGGCATGAACGTAACCGCTGAGGGCGAGTGCTGCCATAAAAGCGACTGCAGCACGAAGGCAGAGTTTAAATGTCATGAAAACATCTCCTTTTAGGGGATTTGAAATGAAATCATTTCCCTTCTCATTGAAAGTTTAGTAAAGTTTCATGGAAATCATGTGGAAGAAAAAACTCTCCTTCCGTCACGCTGAGCGTGACGGAGGGAGAGTTTGGATTATTCCACCTGCCGTCCTGCTCCCGGGCCGTCATTGGCGACAGATACGCGGGCTTCGGCAAATGTTTTCATGTCGTTCAGCATATGAAGGGCGGCATCTATTATTTTGATGCCCAGGCAGGCAATGCAGCCGCCTGTTATGGTCATGCCGAGCCTCAAAAGCGCAGGCTGGGTATGAAGTATGAAGGGCTTCACCGCAGGGCAGAGGGCCTCTGCATAGCGTGCAATAATTTCCGTTGATTCGTCATCGAGAACAATAAAAGCTCTGTTATGTGCTCCGGCAATAATTGCTCCAAGCAGCGCTGAAACCTCTGTCTTAAGGTCTTTTGGAGTCTTTTGCAAAAACTCGGAGGCCTTATAGCGCAGGCTTCCGTCCGCGTTCAAAAGAGCTTCTCTGAGTGCTGCGGCTTTTGAGCCAACCGTATCATTCTCTGAAGCCTCCGTAAGGGCAACACCAAGGATAGGCACTGAAAAGGTAAGCGATTCCGCCAGTTCACGGCCAAAATCAAAGGCATCTGTCAGGGGCCTTCCTTCTCTCAGATGGGCAATAGTTACCTCTGCGTCAGCATGTTTTGCGAATGCCGAGGTAAGCTGCTTTTGGGCACGGCTGATCTCTCCTGTTGAAAAGCAGAGAAGCGCGCGGCCCGTATCAAGGGATGGACGCTCGTCATCCATTATACCGGCGAGTTCCGTTGCAATCTGCTCAAGATATCCGAGACTGTAGATAGGCTTTGCGAGATTGTCTATGCGGAGCTGGCAGGCGTCCATGGCTTCTTTTGAAAGCTCAGGAAAGGTATCAAGATAAAAATCAAAGGTTTTATTCGTGAGAGGTATGGCCTTTGGAGGCATTGTCTCATCATAAAAATCCGAGATATCGAGAGGCTCCGAAAGAGCTTTGTACGCCGTGACTGCGGCATCAAGAAGATTGACGGCAATGGAGGAGCCTGTGGCTTCTCCGAGACGGAATTTCATATCCATATAAGGAGTGATGCCGAGCTTTTTCAGCATTGCCTTATGGGCAGGCTCGGCTGCGAGGTGTGAGCCCATAAGATAATACGGAGTAAGTGGCGACAGACTATGCGCAATAAGAGCCGCCGCGCCTGTATTGAAGCCGTCGATTACAACAAAGGCATGGTTGGCGGCAGCACCGAGAATGATACCTGCCATACAGCCTATTTCAAATCCGCCTACCTTCATGAGTACATCAAGCCCGTCCGACGGGTCGGGACGGTTCACCTCAAGCGCCTGACGGACAACGCTGATTTTAAGCTTCAGGCGTTCATCGGAAATATTCGTACCGCGTCCTGTGGCTTCCTCCGGAGTAAGTCCGCAAAACGCAGCGGCTACGCAGGCTGATGAGGTGGTGTTGGCTATACCCATTTCTCCCGGAAGGAAGCAGCATACGCCTTTTTCCGCGCATGAGGAAGCAAGTTCGATTCCTGTTTCAAGCGCTTTTACCGCCTGCTCACGGGTCATGGCAGGTCCAACGGCGCAGTTAGCTGTGCCGAGAGCAATCTTTTTTTGAATGAGCCCGGGAAGGTGCTCTGTGGGAGCTGCAATTCCAAGGTCTGCAACGAGAAGCTCTGAGCCTGCGAAATTGGAAAGCGCATTGGCAACCGCGCCCCGTGAAACAAGATAGTTCTCAGTCATCTGGACTGTAGTAGAGGGCGGATAGGCGCTGACCTTCATGGCGGCAACACCGTGGTCGGCGCAGCATATTATAGTACATTTTTTCGGTGGTTCCGGATGGTCGGAAAGTGTAGTGCCGGCATATTTCAAAAGCAGGTCCTTGAGTCCGCCCAGGCCTGTTTCGTCACCTATGGTGCGGCCGAGCTTTGTGCGTATATGTTCAACTGCCTCCCCGTCGGGCGGCTGAATTTTTGCAAGTGTATCTTCGAGTAATGACATGGAGTGCCTCCTAAAAAGTAAACTCATATAGAATTATAACGCATAAATTCAGGTTTTGCCAAAGGCAAAACTACTTCTGTCTGCTATATGTTAGCTATTCGAAAAATTTATAATGGGGTAACGATTACCAAAATTATATTGATGAAAAAAAGTTTGCACTAAGCGGCTGATGAATAGTATAATTTTACTATGTAGAGTAGATTATCTGTTTGGAGATAGAGGATAGAAGATTTATGAAGGAAACAACTTACTGCAGCGATGTGCTCTTGAATTTTATAAAGCAGGTTTCTAAAAAGTTCGACTCCATCGGAGAGTCTTCGAATGCTTTCCGCAGGGAGCTTCCTGCTGTACTCAAGGGAATGCGCGTAGGCCGTATGATCTTTACGGTTGCTATGCCGCCTCCGGGCGCTGTTTTGCAGGGAAAACCTCAGGGCGGTCCTCCGGGGGAGGGCGCGCCTCAGCAGCGGCTTATCCCGTCGCAGGCAATGCAGCGTATACTGCAGCAGTCGCCTACGGTGGAGCGCATTGTGCTGTATGAAAATGATATAGGGCAGGTGGGTACGGATACAATCACGGCGCGCCTGACTTCGGATGTCGGCATGGACATGGAAGTAACTGTGTATGCTGACCCTGACTATACCTTTACGGAGCATGAACGCAGCTACCTGAATTTCCTCATGCAGATGGTATTCCATGTCATAGGCCGTATGCAGGTAATGGGGCTTATGGAGCTTGCCCGCGTTACGGAGGCTGTCGTAGGCATACCGAATGCGGTAGGACTTAAGAACTTTATGGCACGTACCGTCGCAATGCATGAGCAGGGCGGATATACGTCCGTATTTATGAATTTCAAAAACTTCAAATACATTAACCAGCGCGTCGGAATGCAGACTGGCAATCTTATTCTGCGCTATTTTGCCCTGTCCATGCAGCGCCTGATTGAGAAGGACGAGGAAATTGTGGCACGTCTCGGCGGCGATAATTTCTTCCTGTTCATTAAGGACGAGCATCTTGATGAGTTTGAAAGAGTTCTCCGGAATTTCATGCTGGAATTTGAAGAAGGGGAAAACACGCTGGCAATCCGCCTGGAAGTCCGCATGGGTATCTATAAGGTCGGACCGAACGATAAGGTCATCGACATAATGGATAACGCGAATACAGCCATGGTGCAGACCCGTGAACCTGATAAGCCTATCCATATCAGATTCCACCCTCAGATGAAAGAGCGTGAAATCGGCAAGAAGGAGCTCAGCGTTGTATTCCCAAGCGCGCTCCAAAACGGAGAGTTTGTTGTCTATTATCAGCCGAAGATTGATATTGCCGGGCGGCGTATGTTCGGCGCGGAGGCGCTTGTCCGCTGGGAGCGCAACGGCATTGTTGTTTCGTCGAAGGATTTTGTTCCTGTGCTTGAGCGTGATGGAAGTGTCCACATGCTTGATTTCAGTGTGTTCGAGGGATTGTGCCGCGACCAGGCTGAATGGCGGGACAAGGGGCTTGAGCCTGTTAAAATTTATGCAAATTTCTCACGCCAGCACCTTCTTGACAGAGACTGCACGAATCATATCCTGCGCATCATGAAGGAATATAATATTCCCTCTGAGCTCGTTGCCATTGAAATGTCGGAGACATCAAGCGTCGTGGATTATGAGCGCATGGTAGAGTTTGTCGGTGAAATGAACCGCTGCGGAATTCCTGTTTCCATTGATAATTTCGGTACAGGATATTCTTCAATCAGCCTTCTGAAGGACATGAAGGTAGAATCCATAAAATTAGACCCGGCATTCCTCCAGTCTGTTAAAAAGGCAAAGCCGTCGGATACGATTGTGCTGAAAAATATCATTTCCATGGCAGATGCTTTGGGAATTACCGTTATCGGCGAGGGTGTCGAGACGAAGGAACAGGCGGATTTCCTTGAGAAAATCAACTGCAGAATAGCGCAGGGCTTCTGGTACGACAAACCGCTGCCTCACGATTTGTTCGAGGAAAGGCTTGCTGACAAGGATTACTACAAAAATATCGCGGAAAAATAAAATACGCAAAAAATTAACGGAGCAGTGATTTTTTCACTGCTCCGTTGTTTGTTATCCTTTAGAAATTCCAGTGCACCATGAAATTAATGCGTGTTGGCGAAACCTTTTCGTTTGCGATTTCACGTTTCAGTGGAATACCCAGGGTAAGGTTTGCGTGAAGTCCGCCGTTATTATATGCGAGGCCTATGCCCGTGCTGAGCATGGTGGAGTTTGTATTTTCCGGCAATGCGCTTCCATATACGCGTCCGCCGTCGAAGAAGGTGAAGGCGGAAAGATGACGGGATTTTTCTATGGGAACGTAATATTCAATACCTGCGCAGAAGCCTTCGTCACCGTGGAGAATACTCTCTTTGTAGCCGCGTACTCTGCTCATGCCGCCGAGATAAAAGCGTTCAAAAGAGGACAGATGGCGGCGGTTGGTAAGCTGTCCGTCCAGCCGCGCCTGAATCTTTTGCCCGTGCTCGTAATCTTTAATGTAGCCGACGCTTAATTCGTATTTTAAATAGTTGGCGTGCCCGTAAGCCAGGCTGCTGCTGCGTCCAGCAACAAAGCTGTGCTTGTGGTAGAGAACGGAGCTGTCTGTATAGTGAATGAATGAGATATACGGATTCCAGCGATGGTATTGGGAGTCAAGCACTGTTCCACGTCCGATTCCCATGGCAGGGAAGATTTTTCCCATGTCGGTAGTCATTTGACCGTAAAAATACTGCAGACCGACTTCGGTGCGCAGATCGCGGGTGACTTTGAGCGGTGTTCTGAGGGTTATGGCAGCCCCTTTTGAATGACCGTTGATATCCTTTGCACGCGCGGCTCCATATACAACATTGCTTGCAGATGAAATCAGAACGAAATCCATGGAGGAGCCTTTTTTGTCGAGCGGCAGGCAGTATTCCAGAGCGCCTGTATCAACACCCTGTGCACGGAACCACTCCATGGTGAGGCGGTCTTTGTTTCCTGTAAGACTGCGGTTTGTATAGATGATACCCTCGCGCATCATACCGGTGGAATCGCTGAAGCCGCCGTTATCAACGTGCAGGGAAAATGTTTCGTTCTTTGGAGGCTTCGGAAGATTTTTCGGTGGACCGCCTGCAGGAGCACCTGAAGGCGGAACTGCTCCGGTAGGAGGCATGGGAGGCATACGCCGCATAGCGCGGTCTTTCCCAATCTGTTCACGCAGGCGTCCCCATTCGAGCATGTAACGCGTGCGGGCGAGCTGGATACCGGAGCGGTCTCCTGCTTCTGTTCCCTCGATTGTTTTTCTGATAATGAATTCGGGAGTTGGCGGAGCCGCAAAGGAAGTACTGCAGATGCCGCAAAGAAGTGCTGCCGCCGTTGGGATAACAGATAATTTGAGAATTGATTTTGGGTGTATTTTTCTTGTTTGCTGCATAGCTATTCAGCCCCCTGATCAGGAGATATTGTCTGAGGACAACCGTAATATATATTTTGCCCCGCCTCAATAATACGGGCGTTGCGGAGCTGATTACAGAAACCGTAAAGAAAAATATTTTGTATGTAGCATAAACTGTATACTATAATTATATCATAGAGGCCGGTTATTTTTGTAGTGAAATGATATTTACATTTCGTTTGGTGTTGTAATCGAAAGTGTAGGCGCTGAAAATGGAATTAAAAATTTCATGTGAGCTCTGCCCGAATAAATGCAGCCTTTCGGAGGGACAGACGGGTGCATGCCGTGCGAGAGGAATGCGTGGTGGGAAAATTGTTCCGCTGAATTACGGACGTATCACATCTGCGGCCTTGGATCCTATTGAGAAAAAGCCGCTTCAGCACTTTCATCCGGGAAGCTTTATTCTTTCGGTAGGAAGCTTCGGCTGCAATCTTCATTGCCCCTTCTGCCAGAATTATGAAATATCGCAGAGCGGAGCCAAACTTCCTCATCAGACTGTCACCCCGGAGGCCCTTGTAGAGACAGCCCTTGAGCTTGCCGGCAGGGAGCCCGGCAATTTGGGCGTTGCTTTTACCTATAACGAACCTCTCATCGGCTATGAATTTGTCAGGGATACGTCGAAACTGCTGCAGGATGCAGGTCTATATTCGGTGCTGGTGAGCAATGGTATGATATGTGAGCCGTACTGGAGTGAGCTTCTTCCGTATATTGACGCGATGAATATCGACCTCAAGGGCTGGCGGCAGAATTTTTATGATGAGTGCGGAGGAAAGCTGGAAATCGTAAAGAATAATATTGAAAGCGCTGCCAAGGTATCCCATGTGGAGGTTACGACACTTATCATTCCGGGAAAGAATGACAGCCTTGAGGATATGCGTGAGGAAGCGGAATGGCTTGCGGCTCTTTCAAAGGATATCCCGCTCCACATAAGCCGCTATTTCCCGCGGTGGAAAAGCAATATTCCCGCTACGCCCGTGGAGACGGTTTATGCACTTGCGCAGGCAGCACGTGAGCATTTAAACTATGTGTATGAAGGAAACTGCTGAAAATTTTACAGGTCATGCAGTTTTTGCGTTAAATTCAAATTGAAGAAGGTTATGTTTTGTTATCTTTATCCTATATGAGAAAAAATCCCGATCTTGTCTTTGCCGTGCTTTTCGCGGCAGGCGCGGGACTGGCGGCGCCTTTCTCGCCTGAAGCAATGATTTCAAGCGTGAACGGGCCGCTTCTTTTGCTGCTTTTCTGCCTGATGGCTATCGTTGCAGGCCTCAGGGAGAGCGGTGTATTTACATACGGCTTTGTGCGGCTCATGGAGTGCGGACCTACCAGCCGTATGCTGGCACGGCTTTTTATTTTCAGTTGTTTTTTCAGCTCTATGCTCATAACGAATGATGTTTCGCTGATTATTTTTGTGCCCCTTGCTATTCTGACACTGACGAAGGCAAAGCTTACGGAGCTGATGGTTCCTGTGGTGACGGGGCAGACCATAGCGGCCAACATGGGAAGTATGCTGACGCCCATAGGCAATCCGCAGAATCTGTTTATTTATGCCCACTATGGACTGGAGCTTACGGAATTCCTGCGTGTTACAGGGCCTGTGGTGCTTGCAAGCGGCGTGCTGATTTGGTTTTCAACTCTGCGTCTTGCGGATAAGGAATGTATTGTGGAGACGGAGGAAGCTCCGAAGCTGCCGGCCGCACGGATTCTGCTGCTCTGCGCACTCTTTGCCATCTGTATTCTTTATGTTCTGAGAGTTCTTCCTGTGGAGGTACTGTTTTTTGTTGCTGCCGTGCTGTTTTTTATGGACAGACATCTCTTGCTGCAGGTGGATTTCAAGCTTCTCGCGCTTTTTACATTTCTTTTTATAGGAGTGGGGTGCCTTGTGCGGATTCCTGCGCTTGAGGAAGCGCCTGCAGAGCTCCTGGCAGGGCATGAGTTTTTCGCGTCGCTGCTTTTGAGCCAGATTGTCAGCAACGTGCCTGCCACCGTAATGCTTGCGCCGTACACGGAGGCGGCTGATGAGCTGCTGCTGGGTGTGAACATCGGCGGACTCGGTACGATTATTGCTTCAATGGCAAGTGTAATTTCCTTCAAGGCGTATCTTGATACGCGTCCCGACCGCATGAAGGCGTATCTGATATTTTTTACGCTGTCGAATCTGGCGCTGCTTCTGATTCTTCTCTTTGGGGTATGGCTTATGGGCTGGATTTAGGCTGCCTTGTCTTTTTTCGTCATGCTGTGTCAGAGACCGCTCGGCGTAGCCATACTACGCGGTCGCGTTCTCTTCCTTGCCTGACGGAAAAATACTTTGGCAGATTATTTTGGGTTAGGCTGTTTCAAAACACATCAGTTTCGATTACAAGTTCAAATGTTCTTTTTGAGTGTACAAGTATTGTAAAGTATACGATAAACTGCTAAAATATATGGAAATACTTTTAAGATGAGCCGGGGTTCCCGGCTTTTCGTCAGGGGGCATTCGTTTTGCGGATCAATGGAGCACAGGCTGTGCTGGAAAGCCTGAAAAAAGAGGGCGTAGAGGTCGTCTTTGGCTATCCGGGCGGCGCTGTTTTAACTTTGTACGATGAATTATACAAGATGAAATTTCCGCATATTCTCACGAAGCATGAGCAGGGCGCAGTGCATGCGGCGGACGGTTACGCCCGCGTTACGGGAAAGGTGGGCGTTGTGTTTGCCACGTCCGGACCCGGCGCGACAAATCTCGTCACGGGTATCGCTACAGCCAACATGGATTCCATTCCGCTGGTCTGCTTTACGGGACAGGTGGGCAATCCGTATATCGGCAAGGATTCCTTTCAGGAGGCAGATGTCAGCGGTATTGTAACGCCTATCACCAAATACAATTATCTGGTAAAGAACGTTGAGGACCTTCCAAGAGTTATCAAGGAAGCATTTTTCCTTGCGGCTACCGGACGTCCGGGCCCTGTAGTAATTGATATCGCAAAGGACGTTTTTGCGGCTGAATTTGAATACAAATATCCGGAGGCCGTTCACCTTCCGGGATATTCCGGAGACTTTACGGGAAGCCCTGCGCAGATTGAGGAATTTATCTGCGCTCTTGAAGAAGCGGAGCGCCCGCTGTTCTTCCTTGGCGGAGGCGTTACTCTTTCAAATATGACGGAAGAAATGCGTTCTATCATCAAACGTACAGGGGCACCTGTTGTTTCGTCCCTCATGGCGCTGGGCTGTGCCGACCCGGCTGACGAAGCTGCTTTTGGTATGGCGGGCATGCACGGCTGCTATGCGGCGAACATGGCGATACAGGAATGTGATCTTCTTATCGGCGTGGGCGTGCGCTTTGATGACCGTGTGACCAGTCTTGTGGAGGAGTTTGCGCCGAAGGCAAAGATAGCTCATTTTGATGTGGACGCGGCTGAAATCAACAAGAATGTCCGCGTCGATTATCCTGTTCTCGGTGACCTGCGCTGGTCCCTGCCAATTCTCAGGAGAAGACTTGACTCCATCAAAACGGATTTTGCAGGCCGTGTTAAGGCATGGCGTGAGCATACAATTCAGATGAACAAGGAAAAACCCTTCGCCTATGAGTCTGTTCCGGGCTCGGTAATGCCTGAGAAGGTAATCGAGGAGGTAAGCCGTCTCGCAACGGATGATACCATTGTGGTTACTGATGTGGGACAGCATCAGATGTGGGCAGCGCAGTTCTACAGCGCACGCCGTCCTCGTCAGTTCGTGACCTCCGGCGGTCTCGGGACAATGGGCTACGGCCTTCCAGCGGCAATCGGAGCGAAGCTTGGAAAGCCGGAGCAGCAGGTGGTGCTCTTTACAGGCGACGGCAGTATTATGATGAACTGTCAGGAATTTGCCACCGCCGCGGATTACGGCGTTGACGTAAAGGTTGTCATTCTTCACAATCATGTTCTCGGCATGGTTGCGCAGTGGCAGAGGCTTTTCTATAACAAGCATCTTTCCGAGTCCCGCCTTAACGGACATACGGATTTCGTGAAGCTGGCGGAGGCCATGGGTGTTCCTGCCGCGCGTGTTGAAAAGCCTGAGGAGCTCGCGCCTGCCCTTGAGAAGCTTATGGCACATGAAGGCCCTATGGTTCTTGACGTACTCGTTCCGGAAGCGGAGGACGTTCTTCCGATGGTTCCGGGCGGAAAAAGACTTGACCAGATGGTGATGGGAGGAACGGAAGGATGAAAAGATACTGCTTGGCTGTCCTTGTAGACAATAAACCGGGCGTACTGACGCATGTCTCCGGACTCATCAGCCGCCGCGCATTCAATATTGAGAGTATTTCCGCAGGCTATACTGAGGACGAGGATATCACGCGAATCAATATCGTCGTCTCCGTAGACAGCGACCGGGAGCTTGAACAGGTAAAGAATCAGCTGGCAAAGCTGGTGGACGTCATAAAGGTCGTCAATATCAGCGACACGGAGCACCTCGCCCGCGAGCTGGTGCTCATAAAGGTCCGCGCTACTGCTGATACCCGCGCGGATATCGTGAATATCGTGAATACCTTCCGCGCAAAGATAGTGGATATCAGCCGTTCCAATGTAGTCATCCAGCTTACGGGCAACGC
>NZ_CDXDFU010000132.1:0-13625 GCF_978017985.1 Schwartzia sp. (in: firmicutes)
GAACGCGATAAGAAGCGGAGCGATTGCGTGCTCTTCTTCACTTACCTTCGGCGTACCGAGGGTATCAATGTACTTAAGAACGTCCTTCATTTTTCCGCCATTCTGGAAAACAATCGTAATCTCGCCTACGACGTTTGCCGCACGGAGAACATCCATATCATAAGCGTTCATGAAGAACTGTGCAAGCGTTTTATATGCAGGTGTTGCCTCAATATAGTTTTCCTCGCCGGCATCATACACCTTCGTATAGGAAAGCTTTGCATACGGAAGATCCGTATCCTTTACGCTGTTATAAAGCTCCTCCGGTGCCATGACCGTGTAATAATGCATGAGCTTTTCGCCGGTAACGACATTGTGCTGCCAGCATGCGCCGTTGAGCATAACTCCCATGAAATCGACGAATTTGAAGTTATCCTCGTCAACTTCAAGGAACGGTTTGACCTTCGCAAAGAGCTGATCATAGTCAAGAACGCCGTAATAGAAAAGAATACCCGAAGCGATTCGAAGAACGTCAGTATTTGCGCCTACTGCCTTAGTAAAGGAGCCGCTGTCAAGACGGCGGAACTCTTCAAGGATTTCCGTAGGCATATACCATGCCGGTTTATTCTTGTACGCGCCGCTGATGAGAATACCGAGGCTCTGGAAATAATCCAGACGGACCTCGTCAGTACGGAACTCAGTGGAAACACCGTCCATCTGAGAAACATGGCGCAATGCCTGATACTGCTCATCTACTATAGATACAAACCAGGAACGTGCAAAATCAACGATAGAAGGAACAAGCTTTTCAACAAGCTCGCTCTTATTAAGATTGCTTGTGCCGGAAAGTCCGACATTGTAGCGAATATCATCAAGCTCCTGACGTGTCAGCGTCATAAGTGCATTCGTAAGGCTGCGGTCCTCAGGAACTTCTCTGCGCATAATCTGCTTATGGCGTTTTTCCGCCTCTTCTTTCAAAAGCTTCTGCATCTCTTCGAGTGCATGCGTTTTTGCGTCTTTCTCCATTGTGAAAACTCCCCGCTTTCTAAATACTCAAACGTCGATATTATAACGCATTTGCTCCAGTTTTGCCAGTGGCAAAACTTCCTCTGTCAGCGTTTCACCGAGCCTGAGCCCCATACCTGCTAGGGTTAAAAAATTTCTTCCCCGTAAATCATGAAAATGAAAACCGGGAGTAACATTTATCCATACAAAACTGCGCTTATTTTTCAAAGAAATCTGAAATACCCTGCACGATTCCGTCAGCAGCTTTTTTGGAGCCCTTGTCCGAATAAAGCAGCTTTTCTTCCTTCGGATTTGAAACAAAAGCGACCTCAATCAATGTGGCAGGCATAGTCGTATGCTTCACGACATAAAAATTACATGTTTTTACGCCGCGGCTCTCCGTTCCGATTTTACGGTAAAGATTCTGCTGAATATTTGATGCCAGCCTGCGGCTTGATGCCGAGCCCTTGATATAGTAATACCCTGTTGTTCCGTTTGCACTGCGGCTTGAAAAGGAGTCCATGTGAATTGACACAAAAACATCCGCTTTTGCTTTATTCGCTACATCGCAGCGTGCCTGCAGCTCATCAATATCTGTTGCCTGCCTGTGCTTCGGAGATACCTCCGTATCCGTCGTGCGGGTCATTATGACCTTGGCTCCGGCTTCCTCAAGAAGGCGTTTGACCTCTTTTGCGATTTTGAGCGTGATAGTTTTCTCAGGTACCCCGCTCGGCCCTATAGCGCCGGGGTCTTCTCCACCATGTCCCGGATCAATGCAGATTTTCTTTCCCTTGAGCCTTGACGAATATTTCGACTCACGCTCTTCCTCTTCATCATCATCGTCCTCAGGCTCGGGTTCCTGTATCTTCTCTTTTTTCGGCTCGGGCTTCACCGTTTCTTCCGGTTTTTCCTTTACCTCTTCGGGCTCATCCTTCTTTTCGGGTGTAACGCTTTCTTCATTCTTTTCAGGCGTTACACTCTCTTCCTTCTCAGGCTCGGAAGGTTTTTGCGTATCGCTCTTTTTTGCAGCCGCTGTTTTCCCGAAGTCCATTACGACTCTGTAAGGCGCACTGCCACCCTCAACAGAAAACACATCAAAGCCGCCTTTAGCGGCATTTGTTTCGATAACAATACGCACGGTAGTCTTATCGAACTGAGCCGCACGAACCTTGGTCGCATGGGTGCTTGAAATCTCCTGACTGCGAACCACTCCGGGGCTGAGCCATGCTCCCGCAAGGTCCACAACCACACGGCCCGGATTTGACAGCACCATCGTACTGTAGTCAACTTCCTTCGTCGCATCCACAACGATACGTACACGCTCATCGGTAACTCCGATGCGGATATTTTTTATTTCAGCGAGGCCGGCCACCTGATCTCCGAATGCGCTTGCCCCGACTTTTACAGGCTGAAAAATCATCATGCAGATTACAGCCATCATCATAATAAAACGAAGCATCATTCTTTCCTGCTCCTTTGAAATTACAGCATATTCTTAAGAAACGCCTTTGTACGCTCCTCCTTTGGAGCACCAAATAATTCCTCAGGACTTCCCTGCTCTACAATATTACCGTCTGCCATGAAAATAACATGATTTGCTACCTCACGCGCAAACGCCATTTCATGAGTTACTACCACCATAGTCATGTGCTCAGCCGCAAGCTCGCGAATAGTTTTGAGAACTTCTCCGGTGAGCTCCGGGTCCAGCGCCGAGGTGGGTTCATCAAATAACATTATATCGGGATTCATAGCCAAAGCACGTGCGATTGCAACACGCTGCTGCTGACCGCCTGAAAGACGTGCCGGATAGGAATCCTTTTTATCGTACAGACCTACTTTTTTCAGAAGCTCTTCCGCAACGGGCAGAATTTCCTCACGCGTCATCTTTTTGACCTGCATGGGCGCTTCAAGAAGATTCTCAAGCACAGTCATATGCGGGAAAAGGTTGAACTGCTGAAAAACCATGCCCATAGAGCCTAAAATCTTTCTTGCTTCGTTGCCTTCCGCATAAACGGCACTTCCGTTTTCTTCTTTTACAAGATAATCTCCGCGGACCTGTATCTCTCCCCTGTCAACCTCCTCAAGACGGTTGAGGCAGCGGAGCATAGTGCTTTTACCGGAGCCGGACGGCCCGATTATTACCAGAACCTCACCGCGGTGAACGGAAAAGCTGATGCCTTTAAGTACATCTGTGTCCGCGAACTGTTTATGAATATTTTTTGCATCGAGCATGAGCTCTCCGTTACACGTCGTATTTGCCATAATGTGCCTCCAGCTTCTTAAACATCCATGTAAGCACTGCCGTCATTGCCAGATAGAATGCACCCGCAATAAAGAATGCCGTCATGTCAAAATCGCGCTGCACGATTGTACGCGCAACACGCAGAAGATCATTCATTGCAAGGATATAAATGAGAGATGTATCCTTTACAAGATTGATGGTCTCATTGCTGACAGGCGGAAGCACACGATGAATCATCTGCGGCAGAATAATGCGCCGCATGGTCTGCACGTAAGTCATGCCGAGAGTCTTTGCAGCCTCATACTGTCCACGCTCAATAGACTGGATGCCTGCACGGAAAATCTCCGCAAAATAAGCCGCGTAGTTCAAAATAAACGCCAAAAGCGCAGACGGAAGCGGGTCAAATTTTATACCCACAAGCGGCAGCGCGAAGTACACAAACAAAAGCTGCAGCATGAGCGGCGAACCGCGCATAATCCATATATACAGCTCGGTAATCTTTCTAAGTACACCGATTTTCGAAATACGGGCCAGCGCAGCAAGCAGGCCCAGCGGCAGTGAAAGCGCAAGAGTTGCCGCAAAAATCTCAAGCGTTATCTTTGAACCCGCAAGGATTGAAAGAGTTGTTTCCAAAAATTTATCCATGTATATCTCCCTTTTTCTTTACCGCGCGAAAGGAAAAAAGCGGCAAAGCACTAATAGAAATATTCTACCTCAAATGGACATATAAAACAACCTTTCTAGCCTCAATGGGGAATTCAACGGCTTTTCCTCCCGTATGAATATGTATTTCGAGTGTGCGGATTCGGGTCAAATTCCGACAGCTTAACGCGAAGCGACGAGAAAAGCGAAGGAATGTCCTCTGCGCCCACTGTCTGTGCAGCAGCCAACGGAATTGCCGCGCATGCGCGTGCATCCTCCAGCGCATCATGATGTTTGAAATCGACATTCAAAAAATGTCCCACAGTATCCAGCTTATGATTTACAAGCTCAGGCCATACCTTCCGCGAGAGCTGGACCGTACAGCCCTGCAAAAATTCAGGTGCTTCTATGTCATGTGTCAAAAGACATGAGCGCAGCACACTCATATCAAACACGGCATTATGCGCCAATACAATACGCCCCTCAAGGTGCTTTCTCAAGGCCGGCCATATTCCTGCGAAATCCTCAGCATCCTGTACCATTTCGGGAGTGATATGATGAATCATTATGTTATACGGGTCAAATTCCATTCTGGGCGGACGTATCAGCGTGTAATACTTGTCCACTATCTTTCCGTCCTCGATATCAACAACCGCTACACTGCATGCGGAATTTTTGTATCGGGTCGCCGTCTCAAAGTCGATGGCTGTAAAATTGAGCAAAATTTTTCCCTCCAAAAAAATTGCCTCCCGAAGGAGGCAAAGATACTACTTATTCTTAAGGTACTCGTCAATAGCGGCTGCCGCCTTTTTGCCTGCACCCATCGCCAGAATAACCGTTGCCGCGCCGGTAACGATATCTCCGCCGGCAAAGACACCCGGCTTTGTGGTAGCCCCTGTCTCAGGGTCAGCCACGATATTTCCGCGTTTGTTAATCTCCATTCCCGGAGTTGTCGAAGCAACAATCGGGTTCGGTCCCTGTCCGATAGCCATGACGACCGTATCGACAGGCAGCTCGAATTCCGAGCCTTCAATAGCCTTCGGGCTGCGGCGACCTGACGCGTCAGGCTCTCCAAGCTCCATTTTTATGCACTTGAGTGCACGTACCCATCCTTTATCGTCACCAATGACCTCAACAGGATTATGCAAAAGACGGAAATCAATTCCCTCAGCCTTTGCATGAAGAACCTCTTCACGTCTTGCAGGAAGCTCTTCTTCTCCGCGGCGGTAAACTATATATACATGCTCAGCGCCGAGACGCAAAGCCGTGCGCGCCGCATCCATTGCGACATTTCCGCCGCCGACTACTGCCGCCGTTTTGCCTACACGGAGCGGAGTTCCGTATTTCGGGAACTGATATGCTTTCATGAGATTGCAGCGTGTGAGGAATTCATTGGCAGAGTAAACTCCGTTCAGATTCTCACCCGGAATATCCATGAATCTCGGAAGACCTGCACCCGTACCTACAAAAACGGCGTCAAAACCTTCCTCGGTCATGAGCTCATCAACAGTGTAAAGACGTCCGATTACGCTGTCCAGCTCAATCTTTACTCCCATTGCCTCAAGGTTGGCGATTTCTTTTTTAACAATTTTTTCCTTCGGAAGACGGAATTCCGGAATACCGTAGGAAAGAACACCGCCGGCCGTGTGCAGAGCTTCAAAAATCGTCACACGGTAGCCTTTGCGTGCAAGGTCTCCCGCACATGCAAGACCTGCAGGGCCTGCACCTACAACAGCGACCTTCTTCGCGTCATCAGCGTAATGTATCGGTTCGACAGGACGGTTCTGCGCCATTTCGCGGTCTGCAGCGAAGCGCTCAAGACGCCCGATAGCCACAGCCTCGCCTTTGTTAGCCAGCACACAGTATTTTTCACACTGATTTTCCTGCGGGCACACACGGCCGCAGATAGCGGGCAGTGAGCTTGATTCTTTTATTTTTGAAATTGCCCCGTCAAAATCCTTCTCTTTGATTTTAGCGATGAACTCAGGAATATCTATTCCCACAGGGCAGCCCTTGCGGCACTGTGGAATTTTGCAGTGCAGGCAGCGCTCTGCCTCTGCTACTGCCGTTTCCTCGTCATATCCGAGAGCAACCTCTTCAAAATTATGCGCACGGACCTCAGGTGCCTGCTCCGGCATAGGATGTTTTTTAAGTGACAATGCCATTATGCATTCCTCCCAAGTCCGATACGGCATTTATGGTCTTTTTCGGCTTCAGCTTCCATATCGCGGTACATTCCCTGACGTGTGCGAAGCGCGTTAAAATCGACGAGATGACCGTCAAATTCAGGGCCGTCAACGCAGGCAAACTTTGTTTCAGTTCCCACTTGAACACGGCAGCCGCCGCACATTCCAGTGCCATCAACCATAACAGGGTTAAGGCTCACGACAGTAGGCAGAGCCAGCGGACGCGTCGCATCTGCAACACTCTTCATCATTACGACAGGCCCGATAGCGTAAACACGGTCAATCTTTTCACCGCGTTCAACAAGCTGTCCCAGTGCAGTAGTAACAAAGCCCTTAATTCCATAGGTTCCGTCATCTGTAGTAATGAGAGTCTCATCGGAAACCGCACGCATTTCATCCTCCATGATGAGGATATCCTTGCTGCGGGCACCCATAATGGAAATAACCTTATTGCCGGCTTCCTTCATTGCGCGTGCAATCGGATATACAGGAGCGACTCCGATTCCTCCGCCGATACATACAACCGTTCCGATACCTTCACTGACCTCGGACGGTTTGCCGAGAGGGCCTACCAGGTCAAGAATGGAATCCCCCTCATTCTGCTCAGCTAAAAGCTCTGTAGAAGCACCTACAGCCTGGAAAATCAACGTAATCGTTCCCTTTTCACGGTCAAAGTCCGCTATAGTCAAAGGGATTCGTTCACTTTCTTCATCAACGCGCTCAATAATAAACTGCCCCGGAAGTGCCTTTTTCGCGATACGCGGTGCATCTATAACCATCTGAAAAACGCCCGGTGAAAGTTCTTTTTTCTCAAGAATTTTAAACATACGGACAACACCTCTTATGTTTTACTGAAAAATTCCTTTAAGATATTCTTCCAGATTTCCCTTTATAGGCATGATGTAAACATTACTGTTTGTCTTGTCTGCGTTCTCAACAACACGCTTACCGAAGTCAATGCTCCATTCAAGAGTCGGTTCAAAGCTCTTAGGGAATACAACATGATTTTTAAGCTCCCAATAGCTCTGCGAGCGTGCCGACTGAATCGGCGAAACGCCCCAGTAAACCTCAAGACCGTCAAGCATATCCTGATACATCTCAAGGAAACGCATATCGTAAAAGGGCTGTGTGAAAAATCCCGCAGCACCGGCCTGCAGCTTGCGGCGGATACGATACTCCTCCTGCTGCATGCTGCCTCTGTACTGGTCAATACCTGCATATACACGTATACCCGGCAGCTCCTCGCGGAATTTACGGATAACATCCGTCGATACGGTCGGATAAACCGTATGCTTCATATCCTGCGGTGGGTCGCCCTCAATGACAAGCACCTCATGAATATGATGCTCCTTGAAATATCTTGCCATTGGCAGAGGCTTTGTGAGGTCAATATCCATAGCACGGATATGCGGAATTGCAGCAGGATAAAATTCCTGTGCGGCAACCGCGCCTTCCCAGCTTCTCATGTCAAAACGCAGAAGATCCGGAATATTGATAACATCAATCTTAAGATCAATGTTTTTAAGCATTGTAAGGTCTTCTCTGAGGCCCTCTTCACTTCTGGGGACAAGCTCAATAGACAACCGTTTCATACGCATTCCTCCTGTTAGAAGAGTCCGGTTATTTTTCCGGCCTCATCTATGTCCATATTTTCAGCTGCCGGATGCTTCGGAAGACCCGGCATAGTGAGGATATTTCCTGTAAGGGCTACGATAAAGCCTGCGCCCGCCGAAACTCTGAGCTCACGTACAGTAATCGTAAAGCCTGTCGGACAGCCCAGCTTCGTTGCGTCATCAGACAGGGAATACTGTGTCTTTGCCATGCAAATCGGCATTTTATCAAGGCCCAGCTCTTCAATTTCTTTAAGCTGTTTCTTTGCATCGCTTGTGAATACTACGCCGTCAGCGCCGTAAATCTTTCTCGCAATAGTACCGATTTTATCAGGAATGGACGCCTCAACATTATAAAGCGTACCGAAGCAGCTCGGTTTTTCCATTGCCGCGGTTACTTTCTCTGCAAGCTCGATACCGCCCTGACCGCCTTTTGCCCAAACCTCGGAAATAGCAACCTCCGCCCCGAGGTCCATGCATTTTTCCTTGACGAAATCCAGCTCTTCCTGCGTATCTGTCGGGAAAGCGTTGACAGCAACGACTGCCGGCAGGCCGAACTGCTGGATATTTTCAATATGCTTGAGAAGGTTATTCATTCCCTTATCAAGTGCTTCCATATCAACCTTTCCGAGCTCGTTTTTGGCGAGTCCGCCGTGCATTTTAAGCGCACGGACCGTCGCAACGATAACAACGGCATCAGGGTTGAAGCCCGCAAAACGGCATTTGATATCAAGGAATTTCTCTGCGCCCAGGTCAGCGCCGAAGCCTGCCTCAGTAACAACAACATCAGCAAACTTCAGAGCGAATTTTGTTGCCATGATGCTGTTGCAGCCATGTGCGATATTTGCGAACGGACCGCCGTGAATAAATGCCGGTGTTCCTTCCAGAGTCTGTACGAGTTTCGGTTTGATTGCATCCTTAAAGAGCAGCGCGAGAGCACCCGTTACATTGAGCTCTTTTGCACGTACTGCACGTCCGTCGCGCGTATATGCAACGACAATTTCACCGAGACGTTTCTTCATATCCTCAAGGCCGTCAGCGAGGCAGAGAATAGCCATCATCTCAGAGGCAACTGTAATGTCAAAGCCTGTTTCGCGCGGAACTCCGTGCGCTTTTCCGCCCATACCGATGACGACATGGCGAAGTGCACGGTCGTTGAGGTCGAGAACACGCTTCCATACAATGCGGCGCACATCAATATCCAAAGCATTCCCCTGCTGGATATGATTGTCAATTACTGCCGCAAGCAGATTGTGAGCGGTTGTAATGGCATGGAAATCGCCCGTGAAATGCAGATTGATATCCTCCATAGGAACGACCTGCGCGTATCCGCCGCCTGCCGCACCGCCTTTAAGACCAAAGCACGGTCCAAGAGAAGGTTCACGAAGCGCAACAGCCGTATTTTTACCCATTGCGTGGAAAGCATCGGCAAGTCCGACACTTGTAGTCGTTTTGCCCTCGCCTGCCGGCGTAGGATTGATAGCCGTTACAAGAACCAGCTTTCCGTTCGGACGGTCTTTCACGCGGTTCCATGCATCAAGCGTTATCTTTGCCTTATATTTGCCGTACTGCTCGATTTCATCAGCCGTCAGTCCGAGCTTTTCGGCAATCTCCGTAATCGGCTGAATAACAGCCTCCTGTGCAATCTCAACATCTGATTTCATTACAACTTCCTCCTTAGGCTTCGTAAGTATATGAATCAAGGAAAAACACGTATAAATCTTTTTGATGCTTACTTTATTTACTTTTTAAGCTGCAGCTTTGCAGCTGTGACAACGTTCTGCATAAGCATTGCCACCGTCAGAAGACCGACTCCGCCCGGTACAGGAGTGATAGCTCCCGCAACCTCCGAAACAGCCTCGAAGTCTACGTCGCCTACCAGTTTTTTCGGCGCGATTCGGTTGATACCAACGTCGATAACAGCCGCACCCGGTTTTACCATATTTGCCGTAACAAAACCCGGTTTTCCTACCGCAGCTACAAGTATATCAGCTTTTTTTGTGATTTCGGCAAGATTTTTTGTATGGGAATGAGCAACCGTTACCGTCGCATTATGCTGCAAAAGCAGATTGAACATCGGCTTGCCTACGATATTGCTTCGTCCGATAACGACTGCGTTTGCGCCGTCCATCGGAATCTCCGCCAGCTCAAGCATACGGATGCAGCCTGCCGGAGTACACGGAACAAGAGAGCCTGCTCCATTTGAAAGACGTCCTACATTCACAGGGTGGAAGCCGTCAACGTCCTTATTCGGGTCAATGCGCTCAAGCACCTCAGCCTCTGCTGCCTGCAGGGATTTCGGAAGCGGAAGCTGAACAAGAATACCGTGAATTTTCGGGTCTGCATTGAGTTCATCTATCTTTTTCAGAAGCTCTTCCCGTGTGGTTGTCTCAGGCATCTCGACACTCACATTATGAAGCCCGAGCTCTTCACATGCTTTATGCTTATTGCGTACATAAACCTGCGACGCAGGGTCCTCACCGACAATAACCACTGCAAGGCCCGGCATAACGCCCGTTTCCTCACGCAGCTTTTCTGCCTGTGCTTTTGCCTCCTCTTTGATACGTGCAGCAAATTCTTTTCCTGATAAAATTCTTGCTGTCATACCCTACACTCCATTCCCTAAGATATATTGAATCAAATATAAAAGCCCACCCAGGTGCAGACAAACATTGCAACAGATACAATACCGTTGCGCATAAAGTACATCTGTGTGAGATTGTGAAAGTCATCAGGCTTCAAAAGGCTGTGCTGATAAACAAGCGTCACTGCAGCAATGCCAACGCCCAGATAATATGGCCACGACAAATTCATTATAACACCAAGCCATACAAAACAGCCAATACATAATACATGAAAAACCTTCGCCATATTCATAGCCGCTGCTGCACCGACAGCTGTTGCCAGTGAATGCAGTCCCTGCTCACGGTCGAATGTCTCGTCCTGAGCGCCGTAAACGGCATCAAATGCCGCTATCCATATACCTACCGCCGCGCAAAGAACAATCATTTCAAAGTCAATTGAGGCGCGTACGGCAACCCAGCCGCCGGCAGGAGCCATAGCTATCGAAACACCGAGAACGGCATGGCAGGCACACGTAATACGTTTCATGAACGGATATATGACAAAGGGCAGTGCCGCAAGCGGCAGCAGCTTTATGCATATAGACGGAAGCTGATATACCGCAAAAATGCATACCAGCAGGCTCACCACGATTAAAAGCTTTGCCTCCCAGGGCTTTACAGCACCCGTTACCATAGGACGGCGCGTAAAACGAGGATGTACGCGGTCATATTTCAAATCCACAAGGTTATCAATGGCAAGAGCCGCGCTTCTCGCTCCCGTAATGGCAAGCGTAATCCAGAGCAGCACAAGCATATCAGGTACTCCGCCTGCCGCCAGAAAAGCTCCCATATAAGCAAACGGAAGATCAAAAATCGTATGATGAAGCGCTATATTTTCGATATGAGCTTTAAGCTTATTCAAGTCCAAACTCCTTCCAGCGCCTTGTTACGCGTTCCTTTACTTCATCTGTCATGGTAATTTCATCAGGCCACTCGCGCGTATGACCTTCCTCCGGCCATGTCTTTGTAGCATCAATGCCAAGCTTTGTGCCCCACTTGGCCATTGGAGAAGAGTGGTCGAGGACATCAAGCGGTCCGTCCACAAACACAAGGTCATGCCGTGCATCAATATTGTTGAATACGCGCCACCAGACCTCTTTTTCGTCCTGCACGTTGACATGTGAATCCACAACAATAATCATCTTCGTGAACATCATCTGTCCCATGCCCCAGATTGCCTGCATGACCTTCTTTGCCTGCTGAGGATATGATTTCTTGATTGAAACCATGGCACAGTTATGGAATACTCCCGTAAGCGGAAGATTGATATCTACAATCTCAGGAATCATCTGCTGCAAAAGAGGCAGGAAAATACGCTCTGTCGCCTTAGCGATATAGCAGTCCTCCATAGGCGGTCTGCCGACTACAGTTGCGGCGTAGATAGGATTCCTGCGGTGCGTGATGCAGGTAATGTGGAAAACAGGATAATCATCTGCAAGAGAATAATATCCCGTATGGTCTCCAAAAGGTCCTTCGCGGCGTTTCTCATCAACGTCTACATAGCCTTCAAGGACGATTTCACTCGTTGCAGGGACTTCAATATCCACGGTCTTGCATTTTACCATTTCAACGGATTTATGACGCAGGAAGCCCGCAAAAACCATTTCGTCGATATCTCTCGGCAGCGGTGCCGTAGCCGCGTATGTCAGCACAGGGTCAGTTCCGATAGCCACAGCAGCCTCCAGACGTGTCATGCCCTTCGCCTTCGCGTCACGGTAGTTATCCGCACCGTTCTTGTGAATATGCCAGTGCATTCCCGTCGTTTTCGAATCGTACTTCTGCAGACGGTACATGCCGACATTGCGCTTATCCGTTTCGGGATTCTTGGTGAACACCAAAGGAAGCGTCACAAAAGGCCCCCCGTCCTGAGGCCAGCATTTCAAAATAGGAATATCGTCGAGAGAAGGGTCCATCTCGACGACCTCTTGACAGGGAGCATTTTTTACGTATTTAGGAAAGTTTATCGCATTCTTTGCAAGAGGAATAATGGACAGCAAATCCATCTTGTGCGATAAAGAAATATACGGCAGACGCAAAAGCTTTCTGATTTCGTCTGCCACATCATCAAGTTTTTCTACTCCCAGTGCCAGTGCCATACGCTCGTAGCTTCCGAACGCATTCATAAGCACCGGCATGGAAGAACCTTTTACATTTTCAAACAGAAGGGCAACATTTTCCTTGCCTTCTTTTTTCGATATACGGTCTGTAATCTCCGTAATCTCAAGCTCAGGGTCAACCTCTGCGGTAATTCGTTTCAAAAGGCCTTTCTTCTCAAGTACATCAATAAATTCCCGTAAATCTTTATAAGCCAAGGTCAAGCCTCCCTAACGAGTAATAATTACTTGTGCAATATAAAACGAACGATAAGGTAACTTACTTCATACAGAAGGAACAGCGGTATTGCGATCATGGACTGTGTGAAAATATCCGGTGTCGGAGAAACAATCGCGCCCACAATGAATGCCAGGAACAGAACAATACGCTGCTTTTTCATCAAAAACGATGACGAAATAAGCCCCATTTTTGCCATTACCACCACAACAAGCGGAAGCTCAAATACCGCACCGAATGGCAGAATAAACGACATAACAAAGCTGAAATACTGATTCAGCGAGAACATCGGCTGCAGGTCAGCGGTACTGAAGCCCACAAAGAACTGCATCGCAGCGGGCAAAACGAGGAAAAACGAAAACGCAAGTCCGCTGAAAAACAGTATAACCGACGTAGGTACCAAAAGAGCAATAATCGTCTTTTCCTTCACCGTAAGCGCAGGAAGCACAAACCGCCAAATCTGGTAAAAAACAACCGGCAATGCCAAAAGAAATCCTGCGAACATCGCGATTTTGATATAAGTAAAGAACGCCTCTGCCGGCTGCAGATAGTACAGCTTGCCGGAAGGCATCGTGATGTAGTGCATGATTTCTTCGATATAGTAATACGAAATGCCGCTTCCTACAGCTACAGCCAGAAGCGACTTGATGATACGTGTGCGGAGCTCTTCAAGATGACGGATAAGCGTCATGCTGCTCTCGTCCTCATCCTCTTTTTTCTCATCCTCTTCGGAATCCTCTTCCTCAGACTCATCCTCTTCGGACTCGTCGTCAGATTCATCCTCTGCAGCCTCATCGGCTTCGTCAGCCTTAGCTTCCTCCTCAGGCTCTTCCTCAAAAGGAATGCCGGGAGCTTCCTCACGCTCATCAATAGGAGTATCGTCAGAAAGCGCCACAGGATGGACTACACTTCCTGTCTGTCCTGCCGGGCGTTTTTCTTCCCTGCTGTCAGCTTCATTCAGTTCCTGTACCGAGCTGTCATTGGCAGCCTTCTCTATGCGTTCTTC
>NZ_CDXDFU010000133.1:0-3554 GCF_978017985.1 Schwartzia sp. (in: firmicutes)
AGCGAATGCTGTGCACACAGCTGGACAATGAGTCGATTGTATTCGGCAGTGAGGAGTATATGAGAGATACCCTTGAGCAGTACGTAGAAAATCCGCCCTCAGTACTATGTCTAGAAAACAACTGCTCCGCAAGCCTTATAGGTGATGACGTGGAGGGTATCGCCAGAGAGATGGGGATACCCTGCCCGATAGTTGTTTTCGACAGCGGCGGACTTACAGGAGGCTTTGCGGAGGGATGGCAGAAGGCTTCGATTGCCGTGATGGATGCTGTGAATTCTGACGGAAGAGAAAAAGAAGCGGCTGCGGTAAATCTGATAGGAGTTACTGACGGTTATTACAACGGAATCAACGATGCAGCGGAGCTTAAACGGCTTCTTGAGCTGAGCGGATACCATGTGCAGGAGTGTCCGGGGGCGGGAATGAGTTTTTCGGACTTTGAAAAGCTGTCAAGGGCTTCGCTTAACATTGTCGTGCACCGTGAGCTGGGGCTGCCGCTTGCCGAAAAGCTCAAAAATATGTACGGAATTCCTTATGTGTCACCGCTTCCACCGTACGGTGTGAGCGGTACGCGGGAATGGATGAAGGCAATAAATGAAGCGCTTGCGGCGCCTGATTTCAAAAGATTTGAAGCGGAATGTGACACAGCGGGGCAGAGAATTTTTCTCAGGATAAGTGAACTGAAGGGGATATGGGACGAGCTTTGGTATGATGAAGCAGTTGTTTCGGGCACACAGAGCTCAGCTGCTGCATTTGCGCGTGCACTGCGCGGAGAATGGGCAGACATAGGAAAGCTGACGTTGATATGTCCCGCGGGAGAAAAGCCTGAAGAAGACTGCCTGGCTGACGAGGTGCTTGACGCGGCAGAGGATATAGATATTGTCAGAGAGCGCCTTAATGAGATGAAGTCAGGACTTGTGGCGGCTTCCAGCAACGAGACAACGCAGCTTTTGAACTTTACAGACGGGAAAATAGAAATATTCCCCATAGCTTATCCCGTGTTCGACAGTATGCGCCTTTCAGACACTCCTTTTATGGGGCTGCGCGGAGCGGCTTATGTTCAGGAAACACTTTGGAACGCGAAGATACATGAAATTGCGCGCAGCGGCGCAAAGAGAAAATGATTGTTGACATCATATTGTTTAACTGATACTATGTGCGTAGATAATAAAATAAGTTTTGCAGGGCTGACGGATTAGTGGAATTAACCACGTGTACTGCAAAGCATGAAAGCCGACCGTCTGGGCAGAGAGTTTGTGCCCGGACGGTTTTTGTCTTTGCACAGACTCTCCTCGTAATGTTTTTTGTGATGAGGAAAGGATGGTTTGTATGAGAAATCGCTGGTTGATTGCTTTGGCTGCCGTGGGAATCCATGTTTCCATCGGAAGCGTCTATGCGTGGAGTGTGTTGACGCGTCCGATTATGGAGACAATGGGGTTTTCGCTTTCTGAGACAACATGGACATTTTCTATTGCTATTTTGTTTCTCGGACTCTCTGCAGGTTTTTTAGGCAGCTTTGTCGAAAAATACGGCCCGAAAAAAAGCGGGCTGTTTTCTATGCTTTTCTTTGGCGCGGGCATGTTCGGGACGGCCTTTGCGCTTTCGCAGCACAGTCTGGCTCTTTTGTATCTCTTTTATGGAGTCATCGGAGGTATAGGGCTTGGGGTTGGATATATTACGCCGGTCTCAACACTGGTAAAATATTTCCCTGATAACCGTGGCTTTGCAACAGGACTTGCTATCATGGGCTTTGGCTTTGCCGCACTCATTGCGGGGCCTTTAATGCAGTTTCTCACCGAAGCCGTCGGACTCGTTACAAATTTCCTGATTCTCGGTACAGTGTATATGCTTCTTATCGGGGCATCGGCGCTTTATCTTAAACCGCCTGAAATAAAGGACGCAGGCGGAAATGTGCTTCATGTGCAAAAGGGAAAGACCGCAAATGAAGCAATGCGCACATGGCAGTTCGGCGCGCTGTGGTGGATTTTTTTCATAAACATCACCTGCGGCATCGGATTGCTTGCCGTTGCATCGCCAATGGCACAGCAGGTTGTTGGAATGGATGCATCGCAGGCGGCTTCTCTGGTGGGTATCATCGGAATACTGAACGGCGGCGGCCGTATCATGTGGTCTACTCTTTCTGATTTTATGGGGCGCGGCTTTACCTACATGCTTTTCTTTATCATTGAAATCGCCGCATTTTATATACTTGCGCAGACAACAGATGCGGGGATGTTTCAGATTCTTGTTCTCCTCATTATAAGCTGCTACGGCGGAGGCTTTTCATGCATGCCGGCATATCTTTCGGATATCTTCGGCACCCGTGAGCTGAGCGCCATACACGGACGTATCCTCACAGCGTGGGGACTTGCGGGCGTCGCAGGACCTATGCTGGTGTCGTGGTTTTGGGAACGGACTCAGGGTTATTCGGCGGTGCTTAATTTCTTTGCGGCATGCTTTCTGCTGAATTTTATAATTGCTTCTGTACTTAAACTCTATGGACGCGGGCGCGAAAAGCTGCCTGAGACTGCAGAAATTAAATAAAAACATGAGATATCAATGAAAAAATTCATTTATGGGAGTGATTTTCCTAATATATCGCCTTTATCTTATTGACTATATACTAAGTATATGGTTTAGCATAGGCCTGTGGGGGAGACCTCGAAAAAAATTATATACATCTATACAAATCAAAGGAGTGTTTGTTTTATGAAGAAAAGCACGAAACAGTATTTGGCAGCTGCTGCAGCAGTCGTATCCCTGTTCTCGTTCAGCACAACAAGCGAGGCAGCTTACAAACTGAGCAGCGAAGTTAAGGACGCTACGCCGGCTCTCCTGCAGGCAGCACAGATTGGTGTTCTCGTAAATGAGAATCCTGAGCTTCAGGGTCTCGAGAACAAAGATGCTATCGTAGTTATGAGCTTCGGTACTACATACAAAGAAACTCGTGCAAAGACAATCGATGCTACTGTAAAAGAAATTCAGGCAGCACATCCGGGTACGAAAGTAGTTGTTGCTTTCACATCCCACATCATCATCGACCGCATTCAGGCAAAAGAGGGCATCAAATACCCGACTCCGGAAGAAGCTCTCGAGCAGCTCAAAGAGGAAGGCTATTCCCGTGTCGCTCTGACTTCCCTCCAGCTCTTCCCGGGCATGGAATATGCTTATCAGACGGCTGTATTTAACCTCTATAAGGATAACTTCAAGAAAATGACGATAGGTACGCCTATCATGTACTGGATGGGTCAGGAAGAGCAGCGTGACGATATTGCTGAGTTTGTTCAGGCTGTTAAGACTCAGTTCCCGAAACAGGGCAAAGAGGATGCTATTCTCCTGCTTGCACACGGCACACCGCATCCGTCCAACGCTTACTATTCTGTAATTCAGAACCGCATCAATCAGGCTGGTCTGAAGAACGTTTATCTCTATACAGTTGAAGGCTGGCCGTCCCTCGACGATATCATCCCGCAGCTCAAGAAAGCTGGCATAAAACATATTACACTTATGCCGACTATGATGGTTGCAGGCGACCATGCTACGAACGACATGGCAGG
>NZ_CDXDFU010000134.1:0-3637 GCF_978017985.1 Schwartzia sp. (in: firmicutes)
CTCCATAGAGAAGCTGGAAGCAATGACATGCGTATGCTCCGTCGGACTTGATATGATTGCCATTGAGGGAGATACCTCCGCAGCTACTATTTCGGGAATGATTGCCGACGAAGCTGCTATCGGAATGATCAACAACAAGACTACGGCTGTCAGTATTATGCCTGTTCCGGGCAAGAAGGTCGGAGACGTCGTAGTATATGGCGGTCTTTTGGGATACTGCCCGATTGTTCCTGTAAGGAATAAATTCAGTTCTGAGGCGTTTATTGCAAGGGGCGGACGTATTCCGGCTCCAGTCAGAAGCTTAACGAATTAAGAAATCAGAGCCCTGCAAAGGGCTCTTTTCTTCCTGAGGAGGAATGTCAGATGCGGATGACGAAAAAAATCAAAGCTGAAATAATTGAAAGACTTTCTGAACATTATGCAGGAGCAAAGCCTGCGCTGGTGTACAGAAATTCCTTTGAATTATTGATTGCTGTGATTCTTTCCGCGCAGTGTACTGACAAAAGAGTAAACATAACGACAGCACGGCTTTTTGCGAAAGCGGATACGCCGCAAAAGATTCTTGATTTAGGTCTGAAGGCACTTGAGGAAGAAATCAAGGACTGCGGGTTATATCACAACAAGGCAAAAAACATCTACGCCGCCTGCGGTATTCTGATGGAGAAATACAATGGAACTGTGCCTGAAACCTTTGAGGAACTGCTAAGTCTTCCGGGAGTTGGAAGAAAGACGGCAAACGTCGTTTCCAGCGTTGCGTTTAATAAACCTGCAATAGCTGTTGATACACATGTTTTTCGTGTTTCAAACAGGCTGCGCATTGCAGTGGGTGAAACTCCGCTGGAGGTTGAAAAGGGTTTGCAGAAGCTGATTCCAAAGGATAACTGGTCGGACGCGCATCACTGGCTTATATGGCACGGACGTAATCTTTGTCAGTCACGGAGCCCGAAATGTTCAAAATGCTTCTTAAATGATTTATGTCCTAGTACATCATCCGTAAAATAACAGGACCATATACTTGCCTGAATTGCCATCTGCGTTGTTATCGTCGCTTGACGTAGCTGCCGCTACGACTGCGCTCCTATGCCTAGCAGATGAAAATTCATTCTACGTCTTTAGTCCGGTTATTTTTCGTATGATATACTAATACAGAAACTATCGAGGAGAAGAAATGATATACAGAAAACCTACATTCGACGATGTCGAAGCAATATACAGCTTAATAAATGAGTATGCAAATGAGGGCGTAATGCTGGCAAGGTCACGAAATACGCTGTACGAAACACTGCGTGATATGATTGTTGCCGACGATAACGGCACTATTGTCGGAGTCGGTGGACTGCACATTGTATGGGACCGTCTTGCGGAGGTCCGTTCCATGGCAGTTCTTCCCGAACGGGCACATCAGAGAGTAGGAACGGAAATCGTAAAACGCTTGATTGATGAAGCAAAAGAGCTGCACGCAGAAAAGGTGTTCACTCTGACATACAAGCCGGGCTTTTTCCAGACTCTTGGCTTTCAGATAATAGTAAAGGAGGATCTGCCTCCGAAGGTTTGGAAGGATTGCATCGACTGCCCCAAATTCCCGAATTGCGATGAAATAGCATTGATTCGGAAAATTTAACAGGATATTATGTATTCGTTGTGTATACAATTTGTAATTTTGCAATATCTTTGTTGACAATATTTTGAAACAATGCTATATTATCACCATATTATTGTAAATGCGATGCGCAAGAGAAGTAATCAATGTCATTTTTCCAGAGAGCTGCGGGTTGGTGAAACGCAGTAAGGTGCCTTGATGAAATACACTTGCAAGCAGCGGGCTGAAATAATAGTAGGCCTCGCCGGACTGTCACCGTTATCATAGACTAGGATATACACTTGTATCCGAAAGAGCGGCTTGCTGAAAGCAAGCAGGGTGGTACCACGAGCTTAGAGCCCGTCCCTGTATAGGGGCGGGCTTTTTTGCATTCAAAAATTGGAGGGAAAGGTCATGATCATTGTAATGAGTCCATCAGCAACGAAAGAAAATTTGAAGAAGGTCGAGGAAAAGATTGAGCGTTCAGGTCTGTCCGCACATCTCTCTATTGGTGAAAACCGTACGATTGTTGGTGTCATCGGAGATAAAAAGCGTATCGGTGAATTGGAGATGAATTCACTTGAGGGCGTAGAAAAAACTGTTCGCATCACCGAAAAATATAAGCTCGTAAGCCGTGAGTTTAAAGCAGACAACACTGTTATTGATGTCCGCGGTGTCAAAATCGGCGGTGAGGAATTGGCAGTTATGGCGGGCCCATGCTCCGTTGAAAGCCTGGAACAGCTCCGTGAGACTGCGGCAGCAGTTAAGAAAGCAGGCGCACAGTTCCTTCGCGGCGGCGCTTTTAAACCTCGCACTTCCCCCTATGACTTCCAGGGACTCGGCGAAGAGGGACTCAAGCTCTTGAAGCAGGTCGGCGACGAGTATGATTTGCGTATAATTACAGAAATCGTTGATTTGAACGATGTTGAGCTGGTATCCAAATATGCTGATGTCCTCCAGATTGGCGCAAGAAATATGCAGAACTTCCGTCTTTTGCAGGCAGTAGGTCATGGAAATAAGCCTGTAATGCTGAAACGCGGTATCTCCGCAACGATTTCCGAGTGGCTGAACGCGGCAGAATACATCATGAGTGCAGGCAATGATAATGTTATGCTCTGCGAGCGCGGTATCCGCACATACGAAACATACACACGCAACACGCTGGATCTCTCAGCAGTAGTAGCTTTGAAGGAGCTTACTCATCTGCCTGTAATCGTTGACCCGAGTCACGGAACAGGACGCTGGCAGATGGTTCAGCCGATGGCGCGTGCAGGTATTGCAGCAGGTGCAGACGGTCTGATTATTGAGGTTCATCCGCATCCGGAGCAGGCTTTGAGCGACGGAGACCAGTCACTGAAGCCGGAAAAATTTGCGGAATTGATGCAGGATGTCAAGAAAATCGCGGAAATTATGGGGAGAAAATAAACAATGGCAAAATTGAATCTTGCTATTATCGGAGTTGGATTAATAGGCGGTTCATTCGGCTTGGCATTAAAGGATAAGCTTGGTGAGGATGTCCATATTCACGGTCTTTGCCGTCATAAAGAGTCAATGGATGCTGCTGTAAAGCTGGGGGCGGTTGATGAAGCCTCGGATGATATCGCATGGGTAGTAAAGGACGCTGACCTTGTATACCTGAGCACGCCGGTTCTCCAGATGGTTCCAATGATAAAACAGATACTTCCTCATCTGAAAAAAGGGGCGGTCATTACAGATGCCGGAAGCACAAAGAAATTTTTGATGGATTCTATAACACCTTTGCTTCCTGATGATGTATACTATATTTCAGCTCATCCGATGACAGGAAAAGAAAAAAGCGGTGTTTCAGCAGCAAGCAAAGATTTATTTTTTAATAAGTGCTATGTTATCATTAAAGAGACGACTGCTCCGCCTGATGTGGTAAAATGGTTCGAGGATATTTTGTCCTTAACAGGGGCAAATCTGACGACTCTGCCTGTATCACAGCACGACAGGTGCGCGTCCATCATCAGTCATGTACCTCATGTAGCCGCGGCTGCTCTGGTTACTCTGCTTGAGCGAAGCGATGAGGATATGAAA
>NZ_CDXDFU010000135.1:0-4451 GCF_978017985.1 Schwartzia sp. (in: firmicutes)
AATTTCCTGCGCAATGGCAAGTCCCAGCCCGTTTCCTCCCATTTCACGGGAGCGGGCCTTATCCACCCGATAAAAACGATCAAATACCTTTTGCTGATCCTCAGGTGAAATTCCGATACCTGTGTCCTTTACATCAAAGGCCACCCGTGTCGGTGAAGGGGTACGCAGACATACGGAAACCGCGCCTCCCTCCGGAGTATATTTCAGAGCATTGTCTACGAAAATGAGAATAAGCTGCTTCAGCTTCTGCTCATCAGCACGAATCGCTACAGATTTTTCTCCCGTTCTTTCAAGTTTTATATTTTTCTTTTCAGCCAGCGGCTGCATCTTTCTCATGGTCTGGTCAATGACTTCGCCAAGGTCGAATTTCGTGACCTTAAGCTTAAGCGCCTGATTGTCACTTCGCGCGACAACAAGAAGATCGCTTACGAGCTTTGTCATCTTTTTTACTTCATCCCTTACATCTCCGATGACCTGCTTCAAAAAAGGAGACGTGATGGACGGATCATTGTCCAGAAGCTCCGCTGATGCCAATACAACAGAAAGCGGGGTTCTGAGCTCATGGGACGCGTCAGCCGCAAACTGTCTCTGCTTTTCATACGCTTCACTGAGAGGAACAATCGCACGCCCCGCCATATTATAGCCTATACCTGTGGAGATAATAAGCGCCAGAACGGCGATTCCGGCCAGCGTCCACGTAGCCTTTCTGAGTCCAAGATAGACCGCGGAAATTTCTTTTCCCACATACACCATACCGAGCCGTTCGCCATACAGCTCAATGGGATGCGCGGTCATCATAACGCGGGCAGTATTTTTCTTTATCTCCCGGGTGAAGACCGTCACCTCGCCAATCATGAGCTCATCGTCCTTCCAGTCCTCAATAATGTCAAGAACGAACGGTTCAATCAGGAATGACGACCGTGAAAAGTTCAGCATACGGCCTTCGTTATCGAACACATAGAAAAAAAGCCGGTCCTGACTTCCTTTCAGTTCGGACCGGTCGTCAAGTACAATCTCCGGGTGTTCAAAAAGAAGCTTCTGCCCGTAGGCAACATTCTGCGCCGTTTCCGTAAGCTCCCGCGCCTGTTCCGATGTTACTGCCCATTTCATGCAGAAATGCATAAGAAAAACAAGCACAATAAGGAACACCGCCATGATAACCGAATAATAAAATGTCAGCTGCTTTCGGCTCTGCCGAAAGACATTATCGGATAGTGCCATTCAGGTTCACTCCGCTTCCAGCTTGTACCCCACACCGCGAATTGTATGGATCATAGTCTTTCCGTCGCCGAGATCCAGCTTTTTGCGGATGAGTTTAACGTAAGAGTCTATGTTGTTGGAGCTGACCTCTGACTCAAGACCCCAGATACGGTCAAGAATGATTTCACGCGGAACAACGATTCCGATATTCTGCGCCAAAAGGTCAAAAATCTGAAATTCCCTCGGGGAAAGCTGAATAACCGCATCTCCCTTTTTCAAGACCTTCGCTGTACGGTTCAGCGTAAATTCGCCAATCTGCACGACATCCTGCTGAATCTTCTGATTGCTGCGGCGTCCGAGGGCGCGCAGGCGGGCAAGAAGCTCAGCGAATTCAAAAGGCTTCACGAGGTAATCATCTGCGCCTGCATCAAGTCCCGAAACACGGTCCTCAAGAGTATCACGGGCCGTCAAAATGAGAATTGCACGCTCATAGCCGTGTTCACGAAGCCGTTTGCACGCCGCAACGCCGCTCTCTCCGGGCATCATCCAGTCAAGCACGAGGACATCATATTCCTCATAGGTGGCATAATCATAAATTTCATCTCCGCGCTTCACCCATTCCACGGAAATATCGTTCTGCTCAAGCATATACTGTATCAGTTTTCCGAGCTTCGGGTCATCCTCAGCAAGCAATACACGCATAATATATCCCTCCTGAATAAATTACCTGTATTTTGCACGATTCATCTGAAAAAGCACTGAACTTTGCTTAATTTTTGCTGCAGAGCGCAATGACCGCTTCTTCAAGAAGCTCTTCTCCGCCCTGCCCTGTTTTGAGTTTATAATCGGCATCACACAAAAAAAGAAATGTGTCTTTTAATACGGCAGTGTCAAAGCTTTTCGCCGCCTGTCCCAGCTTCTCCGCAATATAAGGATTCAGATTCATGGGCTGCCCAAGCGCCCTGCCTCTGACTCCCCGAGCCATTAAATCCTTAGCCTGCCAGAGCTGTCTTACATGGCGTGCAAGCCCTGACAGAAGTATAGGCAGATATGTCCCCTCCGAAATCTGTCTCTCAAGAATTATCATGGCCTTCTTTACATCCCTGGCACTGACGGCATCAAGCATTGCAAATCCCGATACCTCAGGCACACTGGCAAAAACCCGGGAAATATCCTTCTTTGTAAACACACGGTTTTCCGTAGAAAGCGCCAGCTTATTGAGCTCCTCATCAAGAAATTCCAGCTCTATTGGCTGCATCATGGAGACCGCATTCATAAAATAAGCCAGAGCCTCTCTGTCCAGCTCTCTATGTATTTCCGCCAGCTTTCCCCGCAGCCATTCATCAACGGTCCAGGCACGTTCACGTTCTGCTTCAAGGACAGCACCGGACTGCTCCACCAACTTGTACAGCTTACGTCTTTTATCCGCTTTTGATGCGGTTTCAAAGATTACATAGCTGGTATCGGGCATAGAAGCTATACGCTCCATTAAGCGCTCCAGCGGATCTGTTTTTTTGCGGCTTCGAGATTTCTTTTCCTCAGCCGTTTCTTCCTTATCTGCTTTTTTCTCCCGAAAAAGCTGTGTCCCGCGAATAAGCAGCACGGTTTTTTCAGCAAAGAATGGAATCGTATCTATAAGCCCGACCAAATCCTCAACGGAAGGGTCTCCGTCAAAGGTCTGTACGCACTCCGTCCGTGCAGCTTCCTCCGGAACCAGCACATTCAAAAGCGCTTTCTCGGCTTTTCGTATATAGTATTGTTCTTCTCCCGAGAGAAGATATACGTGCTTTACACCGTTCTTACGCAGTGCCGCCAGAAATTGTCCGTACTTCATGGAGTGTCTCCTTTCACATATTTTCATTATAACGCCTTCGTTCCGGTTTTGCCAAAGACAAAACTTACTCCTACTATCATGCAGCCAAAATTCATGTAATATTTTTTATATTAATCTTCCATCACAAATCAAAATTCAGTATAATATAAGCAGGTATAATATTTACAATTTATCATTTTGAGGGAGGTATTTCGATGAAAGACTATACATTCCACTACGGGCGCGGAGAAAAAACCTTTTCCGTTGATGAATCCCGTATCATTAAAGAAATCCGCATGCCGGAGAAAACTCCTCTGACGGATATTCCCGCAGCAGTGCTCGAAGCAATCCGCAATCCTATTGGCTGCCCTCCTCTTGATAAAACGGTTAAACCCGGCGACACCGTAACCTTTATCTGCAATGACCCTACGCGTGTTGCCAACAGCTTTGATTTCATGCCGGTGCTCCTTAACGAGCTTAACCGTCTCGGAGTTCCCGATGAAAACGTTCAGGTTGTCTTTTCTCTCGGCTCCCACCGTCTCATGACCCATGAAGAAATGGTCGAGGGCATCAGTGCCGAGGTTGCAGGCCGCGTAAAAATGTTCAACAGTGACTGCAGCATACCTGAGGAATTTGAATATTTCGGAACGACAAGCCGCTTTACCCCTGTTCTCATAAACAAACTCATAAGCAACAGCGACCATATAATTCTCACAGGAACTATTGTTCATCACTATTTCAGTGGCTACGGCGGCGGACGCAAGGCTGTCCTTCCGGGCTGCGCTGCAATGGAAACAATCCGCCATAACCACAGCTTCATGATGGACCCTAACGCGGGCCTCGGCGCGACCACAGGCAACCCTGTCTACGAAGACCAGATGGAGGGCGTTAAGCTCTGGTCCGATGCAATGAAGAAACGCGGACACAACGTATTCCTTTTCAACGCTATCCTCGATGCAGAGCACCGCTTCCTCAAAATGTTTGCAGGTGACTATGTTGAAGCACACAAAGAAGCATGCAAATTCGTTGACGAAGTTTACGGCGTCCCCATCGAGAAAAAAGCCGATGTCGTCATCGTCAGCTGCGGTGGCTATCCGAAGGATATCAACGTATACCAGATGCAGAAAACAATGGACAACTCCGTACTTGCCGTACGCGAAGGCGGTGTAGTTGTTCTCCTTGCAGACTGTGAGGAAGGCAGCGGCAGCAAGGTTCTTGAAGAAACCTTCCGACGTCTTAAAACACCTGAAGCTATAGAAAAAGAGCTTGCCGACCACTTTGTTATCGGTGCAAACAAGGCATACGCAGTCAGCCGTCTGATGCAGAAGGCACATTTTATTCTCGTCACAAGCCTCGACCGCCAGCTGGCAAAGGATATGCTCTTCAGCGGTGCCGTCAATGAAGTTGATGAAGCACTGAAGCTTGCCGAGGAGTACGT
>NZ_CDXDFU010000136.1:0-25607 GCF_978017985.1 Schwartzia sp. (in: firmicutes)
CGTCACGATACATCAGATAAAACGCAACAGCAGAAAGCAGTGCGGCGGTTATATATAAAATCATCAGCTCGGGATCATCTAAAATACTCCACCAAGAGTTCAAAATCTTATTCAAAACAATACCCCCATCGTTCAGCAAGAAAACACACTCTGGCTCAGAGTGTGTTGACGTATACCATAAAATTGTTATTCTGCGTCAGTCTCATCAGGACGCTGCGCGTCAGTTTCATCCATACTCATCAGCAAAAGCTGCTCTGCCTGTTCACTGTTTATATCAGGCTCAGGAAGGGCAGGCAGTTCATCCAAGGACTTTAATCCGAAGGAATGTAAAAACGTCTCCGTAGTACCATAAAGAAACGGCCGTCCTATTACATTTTTTCGTCCGACCTCTGTTACAAGCTCACGGGCAACGAGCTGCGCCAGAACTCTTTCGACCTTTACCCCTCGAATCTTCTCTATTTCCTGCTTCGTAATAGGCTGCTTAAAGGCTATGATGGAAAGTGTCTCCATCGCAGCACGGGACAGCTTTCTGTCTGCTGCCTCAGCCAATTTCTCCACATAAGCAAACCACTCCGGTCTCGTGACCAGCTGCCAGCCTCCTGCTGTTTCCTGAAGCATGATTCCATGTGTTTCCAAATCACTGTCCAAAGCGTCAAGCAGCTCATGCAGAGATTCTTCGTCAACCTCAAGTATCTCACAAAGCTGTTTTTCCGAAACAGGCTCTCCACCGGCGAACAGTACAGCTTCAAGCGGTTTTTTCATGTCATTCAAAAACATAGCTTTCTTCTTCACGCTCCAGTTCAGGCGTCCAATCCTTACGAATACAAATCATTATCGAAGCAAACAGCATGTTTTGACGAACCACAACACGATGTCTGCGAATCAGTTCCAGCAATGCCAAAAAAGATGCTATAAGTTCACTTCGCAGTCCTGAAACAAATACAGATTCAAATCGTATTTCACCATCAGGAGCCTCTGAAAGCAGCGTCAGAATTCGGAGCATCTGATCCTCTATCCGATATTCCTCCTGTGCAACAATTACATTTGGAATTGTCAGCTCTTTCCTTACTGCTATGAGTCTGCGAAAAGCGTCCCACAGCTCCGTCACGGAAAGATTTTCCGGCGGAATGTGCTTTGTAGGCAGTTCTATTGGCTCACGACTGAAAAAACGGCTCTGTACTTCCGCTTTGTCCTCAAGCACGGCACTGACCTGTTTGAACTGCTGATACTCAAGAATCCTCTCCAAAAGCTCCTGCCGCGGGTCTTCCTCTGCAACTTCCTCCTCCTGACGAACCTTTGGCAGCATCATGCGTGACTTAATCAAAAGCAATGTCGCCGCCATGACAAGAAACTCGCTTGCTATTTCAATGTCGAATTTTCTCATCTGAGTCAGGTAATCAAGGTATTGTTCAGTAAGCTTTGAAATAGGAATATCGTAAATATCAATTTTGTTCTTTTCTATCAGATGCATTAAAAGGTCCATAGGGCCTTCAAACACATCCAGCCTTACCTCATATTTTTCCATAAATCAAAGACCTTCAAAAAAATATGCCCGCCGCTCCGGTAAGAATAGCCGCGTAAAGCGTGATGATAAACCGCGCAATCGGAACAAGAATATAGCTGAGAATAGGTGTAGCAATCATGACTACAAAAATCAGGAAGCTATACCGCTCGAGTCCCAAAAATTTATACTGCATTTCGTAGGGCAGCATCTGCATAAATACCTTTGAACCGTCCAACGGCGGCAGCGGTATTAAATTAAAGATACCGAAGTTGATATTATACAGTACGATAAGCCACAACACCTCGTGCAATCCCACCGACATCTGCGTCCTCAAAGCAACTGTATAGAACACTATAACCGCCATAGCAATAAACGCAATAAAGAAATTCATTGCAGGACCTGCGAGAGCTACAAGTATTTCCCCCTTTTTGGGGTCTCTGAAATTAGACGGATTAATAACCACAGGCTTTGCCCAGCCAAAACGGGCAATCAAAAGCATAACCAGTCCTATCGGGTCTATATGAGCAGCAGGGTTTAATGTCAGTCGCCCCATCATACGCGGCGTAAAATCACCCATTGCAACCGCAACACGGGCGTGTGCATATTCATGAAGTGACAATGCGATTATCAGTCCCGGAATGCCGGCGATCATCGACATAAAATCAAATCCAAACATAAATTTCCTCCAAACATTGTATTATTCAACGGTGTGCCATTTCCCAAAGAATTGCAGCCGTTGTCTTTGCATCAATAATCTCCCCTGTTTTTACCATATCATAAGCCTTTTCCAGAGGAACTATTTCAACATTTATAAACTCATCATCATCAGGGTGTTGTTTCCCCGGAACAAGTCCATCGGCAACATAGATATGAATCCACTCATCAGAAAAACCGACTGTAGTTGCCAAAGTCAGTA
Organism: Schwartzia sp. (in: firmicutes); assembly: GCF_978017985.1. Classification (NCBI taxonomy): domain Bacteria; kingdom Bacillati; phylum Bacillota; class Negativicutes; order Selenomonadales; family Selenomonadaceae; genus Schwartzia; species Schwartzia sp. (in: firmicutes). The sequence continues at coordinate 2,421 of NZ_CDXDFU010000136.1, forward strand.
TTTTTTCCATGTTTTCTGCCCGATAGCCTGTTTCTTCCGCTAATTCCCTAACAGCACAATCCAAAGGGTCTTCTGTAGATGAATCAAGCTTTCCTGCCGGTATCTCCAAAGTAACACGCTGAACAGGGTAACGGTACTGACGAACAAGAATGACATTCCCGTCCGGAAGTATAGGAAGAACCGCTGCAGCTCCGGGATGCTTTATCCATTCCCGTGTAGTAGTATTGCCGTTTGGCAGACGTACCGTATCACAGCGGACATGTAAAAGACGTCCGTCAAAAACATTATTGCTGTCTATTTTTGTTTCGATTAAATCCTCGTACATTATTTCCATCCTAACTCTTAGTGCGTTTTCCGTGTTAAAAAGTCCTTCTTGCGGGCATCGGCATGGTCAATCATTTCTTCCGCACTCGTAAGAGCGGCTTTTGATAATTCTTTTCCCGATGCCATACGTGCAACCTCACGAATGCGTTCCTCCCGTGACAAATTCTTTACACAGGTGATTGTTTTACCTTCATTCGTTTCTTTGTAGAGATGATAATGAGCATCAGCCATACATGCTATCTGAGGCAGATGAGTAATGCAAAGCACCTGCTTGAAGCAACCTACCCATGCAATACGCTCGGCGACCATCTGAGCCGTTTCTCCGCCGATTCCCGTATCAATTTCATCAAATACCATGCTTCCAACTGAATCATCATTTTGAGCGGATACCGTCTTAATCGCAAGCGCAATACGTGACAGTTCACCACCGGAAGCTGTTTTAGTCAGAGCCTTTTCCTTTTCTCCTTCATTTGCGGAGAACTGAATCGACACATCATCGAATCCGTTCGGACCAGGTTCTGCTTCAGCAACATCTATCCTGAACTGTGCACTCTTCATTCCAAGAGCAGTAAGCTGGCGCCCGATAGATGAAGACAGCTTCTCTGCCGCTGCCTTTCTGAGCTTGGTAAGTTTTTCCGCCTCTTCGGTAAGCTTCTTATGAATTTCCTTCAACTTGGTTTCATCAGCTTCCAAATCGGCGTCAAAATTTTCCATCTTATCAAGGTCCTGCTGAATCTTTTTCTGATATTCGAGAATATCAGACACAGCAGCACCATATTTTTTCCTGAGTTTATCTATGAGATCCATACGGTTTTGCATATCATCAAGACGACGCGGGTCAAAATCCAAACCGTCCTTATAATCTCTTACCGTATAGAATATATCCTGCAGCTGATATGTTGCATCTTCAAGCGGCTGAATGACCGTACTCAGCTTGTCTTCATATCGTCCTGCCTGCTCAAGACACTGTTTAACGCGGGCAAGCGAAGAAAGAATCCCTTCGCTCTCATCATCACCGTCGAAAAGGCAATATGCCTTTTCAACATTAGTTGTAATCCTCTCGGAATTTGAAAGACGCTTAATGTCGGCCTCAAGCTCGACATCCTCACCCTCACGCAGTTGAGCCTGCTCAATTTCCTGCTCCTGCCAGCGAAGCATATCCATACGCTCGTTAAGGTCATCTGCCTGCGCCCTTTTATCCTCTATTGCCTGTGAAAGCTCTTTCCACTCCCGAAAAACATCTTCATAGCTTTTGAACTGAGAAAATACCGCACTGCCGCTGTGGTCAACAAGGTAAAGCTGATTGGCAGGCTTGAGTATGGAAAGATTCTCATGCTGTCCGTGAATATCTACAAGGCATTCGCCTAATTTCTTTAGAAAGGATATGGTCACATGACAGCCGTTGACAAGAATTACATTCTTTCCCTTGATTGTGTACTGTCGGGTGACAATCAGCGAATCCTCATCTGCATCAATTGCCTGTTCCTGCAGGATTTCCTGTACATCCTTTTGTCCGCTGATATCAAAGATAGCCTCTACACGAAGCCACTCACATCCCGTACGAATAAAATCCTCTGAAAGACGCCGTCCCAACGCAGCACCAAGAGCATCAATAAGGATTGATTTTCCAGCTCCCGTTTCACCGGTCAGGATATTAAGGCCGGAAGAAAATTCTATCTCAACATGTTCGAGTAAAGCAAAGTTCCATACAGTTAAAGTCTTGAGCATCTGCTCATCCCCTCAGTTAAACATGGTTTTCATTTTATCAGCAATAGAAGGAGCTGCTTCCTTGGGTTTGACCACTACCAAAATATTGTCATCACCGGCCAAGGTACCGATGATTTCCGGCCATGCCGCTCCGTCAATCGTAGAAGCGACCGCATTTGCAGTCCCCGGAAGCGTTTTCAGCACGATGATATTTTCACTATAATCCACGCTGGTGACAGAATCATGAAACATACGCTGCATTCTGTCTTTGGAAAAAAGCTTAGTATTATCCTTCGGAAATGCGTATCTGTACCGACCATCACCGGTAGGAATTTTGATAAGCATCAGTTCCTTGATATCACGGGATACGGTAGCCTGTGTCACCGCAATATGATGCGAGCGCAGAGATGCCGCAAGGTCTTCCTGTGTTTCAATAATCTCCGCTTCAATTATTTCCTTGATTTTAGCCTGCCGTGTCGACTTCAAATGTGTCACCTCCCATTATGCGTTATAGAGAAGCTTTGTACGTATCGTCTGGTAATAGTTCTTATCGTCAAACTTCACAATTTTAGCCGGAAGCGGTGCTTTACGGACAATAACCTTGTCCCCCGGCTTGATCTTAAAGGTTTCCTGACCGTCAAATGTAACAATTATGTCCTGATGAAAAGCCGCAACACTTATTCTGACCTCATCATTTTCATCAATAACCATAGGGCGGGCATTGAAGGTATGCGGGCAGATAGGGGTTAAAAGAAGTACCTTTATTTTCGGATTTATTAAAGGTCCCCCTGCGGAAAGCGAATACGCCGTGGATCCTGTTGCTGTTGAAACAATAAGGCCGTCTGCCTTATAGTCCATAACGCGGCAGCCATCTACCATCAAACCGAGGTGCAGCATACGCGCCGCACCGCTTTTTGTAACAACAACGTCATTTATCGCATGCCCCAGAAAATGCTCATCATCATCACCGCTTTTGACAAAGCCAGATACCAGCATACGTTCCTCAATATAGTATTGTCCCTGGATTATTTTTTCCAGCTTGCTTTCTATTTCAGGAAGCTCTATATCTGCCAAAAAACCAAACGTACCGATATTTATACCGCATACAGGAATATCTCTTTCATAAAGACGGCGGCAAATACCAAGCAGCGTGCCGTCTCCTCCGATAGAAAGAGCCATATCTATCGGATAATTTTCTATATCATCAACACCGTATTTTTCGTAGTCAAAAAACTTCGCCCCGTCCATTGGCATCAGGACGTGAACGTCTCTGCCCTCATAAAAATCAACAATCCGTTTAAGAACCATGGGAGCATTTTCTTTGTCGATGTTAGGAAAAACTGCTACATTCAACATAATTTTTCTCTCCTCAACGATCAAGTGCCTGATGTGCTTCCTTCACAACATCCTTCATTCCGACATCATCAATTTTTCCATCCTCTGCCGACGGATCATTAGATACCCACATGAGATACTCAATATTTCCCTCAGGACCTTTTACAGGCGAAAAAGTTAACCCGCGAACAACAAAACCAATCTCTCTTGCAAAACCAATTACTTCTTCTATAACCTTTTCGTGGATTTTCGGGTCTTTTACAACACCCTTTTTACCTACGTTTTCTCTTCCTGCTTCAAACTGTGGCTTAATCAGCGCTACAACCTCGCCGTTGGGCTTCAGCAGTTCTTTTACAGGCTCAAGAACCTTTGTCAGAGAAATAAACGCAACATCAATAGACGCAAAATCAATTAACTCGCCAACATCTTCCTTGGTTACATAGCGGACATTGGTACGGTCCATATTGACTACACGTGAATCCTGTCTCAGCTTCCATGCAAGCTGCCCATATCCGACATCAATTGCGTATACCTTTGCAGCACCGTTCTGCAGCGAACAGTCAGTAAATCCGCCTGTTGATGCCCCGATGTCGGCCATAACCTTCCCTTCAAGGTTTATCGGGAATGTCTTCAAAGCCTTTTCAAGCTTGAGTCCTCCACGGCTGACATACGGAAGTGTATTTCCCAAAATTCGTATCTCCGCATCTGTCTTTACCGTGGTCCCTGCCTTGTCAACCTTCTGACCGTTGACAAGAACAAGGCCTTCCATGATAGTTATTTTTGCCCGCTCGCGGCTTTCGGCAAGATTTCTTTCTACAAGTAAAACATCCAAACGTTCTTTAGCCATTTCTATTCCTTATTCCGTGAATCAATAATTTTCTCTGACATCTGCTCAGGTGTCAGACCGCACTGCTCAAGAAGCTCGCGCTGAGTTCCCTGCTCAATAAACGCATCAGGCAGTCCAAAGCGCATCAGCGGGACACATCGGCCTTCATCAGCCAGCAGCTCAGCAACAGCTGCTCCGAAGCCTCCCGGCAGGACATTTTCTTCCATTGTCACAAGCATATCCATTTTGTCTGCCATCTGCAAAACACATTCTCTGTCCAACGGCTTTACAAAACGCATATTGACAACAGTACACTCAATCCCTTTATCTTTCAGCAATTCTGCAGTTTTGCAGGCAGCAGAAACCATAGTTCCTACCGCTAACAACGCAATTTTTCCGCCATTTTGAATAACCTCGGCTTTGCCGATAGGCAGCTCGCGGAAATCATTTTCGAGCGCAACGCCCACGCCCTCTCCACGCGGATAGCGCACTGCAGCAGGTCCGTCATAGTTTACGGCCGTATAAAGCATATTGCGAAGTTCGTTTTCATCCTTCGGTGCCATTACGACCATACCCGGCATTGTTCGCAGATATGATAAATCAAAATTACCATGATGAGTAGCACCGTCAGCACCTACGATACCCGCCCTGTCAAGACACAATGTGACAGGGAGATTTTGCAGGCACACATCATGCATAAGCTGGTCATACGCCCGCTGTGCAAAAGTGGAATAAATTGCCACCACCGGATGAATCCCTGCTGCTGCCATTCCTGCTGCCAGGGTTACAGCATGTTCTTCTGCAATTCCAACGTCAAAATACCGCTCAGGGAAAACCTCAGAAAACTGCTTTAATCCCGTTCCGGCAGGCATAGCTGCGGTAATGGCGGTAATCGACTCATCTTTTTTCGCCAATTCAATCATTGCATCACTGAACACAGAGGTGTAAGACTTCGGGCGGCCGCTTTCTTTAATCAAATTTCCTGTGGTCACATCGAATTTTCCGACACCATGGAACTTATCCGGTTCGAGCTCTGCAGGGAGATATCCTTTTCCCTTTTTTGTATGAACATGTACTAAAACAGGACCTTCCAAAAGTCTGACCTGCGAAAATACATCCTTCATAACAGGAATATTATGCCCGTCGATAGGTCCAATATACGTGAAACCCATCTCGTCGAAAATTTCTCCGGGAACCAAAACAGCACGCATACCGTCCTTAAGATACTCTGCTGTCTTTATTACCGTATCTCCGATATGAGGGATACTCTTCAATATTCCCTTCAAATCTTCCTTTGCCTGTCTGTACTGAGGCGCAAGACGGATTTTGGATAAATATTCGGACATAGCACCAACGTTGCAGTCAATGCTCATACCGTTATCGTTAAGGACGACAATAAGATTTTTCTTCAAATCGCCTGCATGATTCAGAGCCTCAAATGCTTCACCGCCTGTCATAGCACCATCGCCGATTACCGCAATGATATGCTCGCCCCTGCCCATGAGGTCGCGGGCAGCAGCCATTCCAAGCGCAGCAGAAATAGAGGTACTGGCATGACCTACACCAAAGGTATCATACGGCGACTCTTTTCTGCACGGAAAACCTGTTATACCATCCTTCTGACGAAGCTTTTTAAAGATTTCCCTGCGGCCCGTAAGAATCTTATGAGCGTATGCCTGATGTCCCACATCCCAAATCACTTTATCGACGGGCAAATTAAACGTACTGTAAAGAGCAAGCGTAAGCTCAACCGCACCCAAACTTGGTGCAAGATGGCCTCCTGTTCTTGAAACATTCTGAATGATGTATTCCCTGAGCTCTTTTGCCAACTGTGATAACTGTTCTATTGTTAAAGTATGCAACTGTTCCGGTTTATCAATATATTCGAGCAGCATAGCCGTTTCTTCCATCCTGTTAATTTTTTCTGGAAATCAAAAATTCAACAAGTTCCTTGAGGAACTGTGCTCTGTCTCCAAAAGGCTCCAACGCCTCTATAGCCTCATCGACGGCTTCCTGTGCCAATCGTTTGGCTTCCTCCAATGAGGTTAACGTAACATACGTAGATTTGTTATTACGCTCATCACTTCCGACAGGTTTCCCGATAAGCTCCTGATCTCCGACTACATCAAGAATATCATCTGTAATCTGGAAAGCAAGGCCGAATGCTTCGGCATAACGTGTAAGTGCATTTAATTCAGCCTCATCTGCACCTGCGAGTATAGCTCCCGAACGTATCGCCGCACGGAACAAAGCACCTGTTTTCCCCATGTGCATTTTGCGCAGCTGCTCCATTGGGATTCTATGACCTTCCGATTCCATGTCAATCGCCTGCCCGCCGACCATTCCGTCAGGTCCCGCAGCCTGGCTGACTTCGCGGATTACACGGCAAAGGACTTCCGGTTCTGCTTTCTGACGCGTTATAACCTCAAAAGCCAGCGTAAGCAGAGCATCACCTGCCAGAGTTGCCATTCCGGCACCATAAACCTTATGATTGGTAAGCTTTCCACGGCGATAATCATCATTATCCATCGCCGGAAGATCATCATGAATAAGGGAATAAGTATGAATCATTTCAAGCGCACATGCAGCTTTGATATAATCCTCCCCGTGTCCTCCGACTGCTTCGGCAGCTTCCATCAAAAGTACCGGGCGAAGACGCTTCCCGCCTGCCATCAGGCTGTAACGCATCGACTCCGCAAGCGTTTTATCAAGTGCATTATCTATATTCAATTCCTGCTCAAGCGCAGATTCCAAAAGTGCCTGCTTTGCAGCCCACTCTGCTTTTAACATCGGCCTTAGTCCCTTTCTATTTTCAATTCGAGTTCCTGAACCTTATCATTTTCCTTCTTCACCATAAGATCCATTGCCTTTTCCGCACGCTCAAGAGATTTCATGCACTTCTGAGAAAGAATTACTCCCCGACTGTACTTTTCCATCAAATCAGCAAGATCAGGCTCGTTATTTTCCATATCCTGTACAATGCTCTCCAACTCTTCCAATGCCTTTTCAAACGAAGGCTCTTTTTCCTTAGGCATCATTACCCTCCTGACCGACAGATTCGACTTTGCTCATAAAAGTACCGTCTGTTAAAGTTATTTTCAGCTTCATATCTTTCTTTACCTGAGAAATCTTACGGACGCTGCGTCCTTTTTCATCAGCAATAAATCCGTATCCTCTGCGAAGAACATATACAGGGCTCATCATATCAAGCCGCTGCATCGCAGTATTCAAACTGCTTTTCTTCTTCTGCATGTAAAAATCCCTAAGATTATCCAATTTTCCGCGCAGCTCGCGAAGCCGCTGAATCCTCAGCTCCAACCTCTGCATAGGTCTTTGAAACACAGGACGCGATACAACGGTCAGCAGGCTCTGACGCTTAATATCCATCCATCTGCGCCGTATAACATCCAAACGGACCGCAAGGCTGTCCAGATATTGAATCAGCTCCTGTCTGTCTCTTACCGCAAATTCACCGGCCTGCGAAGGGGTTGCGGCCCTCACATCTGCGGCAAAATCACATAATGTATAGTCAGTCTCATGTCCCACGGCGGATATTACAGGAATGGCAGAAGCAGCAACAGCCCTTACGACCGGTTCTTCGTTAAATGCCCACAAATCTTCCATTGAACCGCCGCCGCGTCCGACTATCAAAGTATCTACCGGATAATCAGTATTAAAAAACCTGATTCCTTCGGAAATTTCCTTTGCCGCCATATCTCCCTGAACCTGTACCGGATAAAGCACCAGCTGAACCGATGGATCTCTGCGCTTTACCACACGGTAAATATCATGCAGCACAGCACCTGCCGCAGAAGTTACAATTCCGATTTTCTTTGGAAACGGCACTAATTCTTTTTTCCTCGAAGCTTCAAACAGTCCTTCTGCAGTCAGCTTTTCCTTAAGCTGCTCAAACGCAGCAGCAAGAGAGCCTTTCCCCTCAGGTACCAAAGCCTCGGCATACAACTGGTAAACACCGTCGCGTTCATAGACAGAGATACTTCCTGTCACAATGACCTGTATACCGTTTTGAGGTTCAAACAAAAGCCGTGACGCATTGCTCTTAAACATAACGCATTTAAGATTTGACTGTGCGTCCTTGATTGAGAAATAGCAGTGACCAGACGGATATCTCTTGAAATTGGATACCTCGCCCCGTACCGCAATATTTTTCAAAAGCCCTTGGTGGTCCAACAAGCCCTTGATAAAACGATTTACTTCGCTGACAGAATGAACCATCGGGGACCCCCATATCATACGAAAAAGGCCAAGCCTAGTGCCTGGCCTTTATTATTATTTTTCTACCATTGCACCCAAAACACCGTTAATAAAGCGTGCCGAATCATCAGACCCGAACTTTTTGGCAAGCTCAACTGCTTCATTAATGACTATTCCCGGTGTTACATCTTCAATATACTTCATTTCGTACACAGCAAGACGTAAAATACTACGGTCGATAGCTGCCATGCGGGATATTTTCCAACCACGCGACTTCACGGAAATCGCTTCATCTATGGACTGCAGATTCTCTCTGGTTCCTTTAACCAAAGCACTTGCATATCCTTCATCGAGTTCCGATACCTTGCGAACATTCCCTGCCTTCCACGAAGATTCAACAGCTTGCCTCTGTGCTTCCTCTTCTTTATCAGGTGCAGGTTTAATCATATCAAGTTGAAAAAGTGCCTGCATCGCCGCTTCACGAGCGTGTCTACGACGCATACAATCCTTCTTTCCCTAATTCTTATCATGAAATAAATGCTAAAAAGCAGCTATTTCATTCTGTAAAAATCTCCACGGTCCATGTGGAATTTATCTTCCAGCCAAACTCCTCCGCCCTTATCAATTCTTCGGCCAATCCAAAGTCCGACGCCTGCACAGAGCAGTACAAAAAGAACACGCCAAAAACCGAATAAAAGCACAAGAACTGCAAACAAAACACCGACAACCGTGCAGATAAAAGCTCCGCGCTGTTCCGCCCAGAGCTCCTTAATTAAAGCAATGGCTTCTTCTTTCATGACTAACTACGCCTCTTCTCAGACTACTCGTGGTCCTTTGGAAGGAGCCCCGCTAACAAGATCGGAAATTTCAACCTCGACTTTGCACGTCTTAACGCCAAGAACCTTTCCAATGTTATCAGCAACACTTTGACGCACTTCATCCGCAATTTCCGTAACCATAGTTTCCTGCCCGATAGTCAGCGTCAAATAAACATCCAGTTCAGATGAATCGTCCCCGGTATTTACCGCACGAACCTTTGATTTCACGCTGCGAACGCCGGAAACGGCGAGAGCAGTCTTTTCGACCAGGCTCCCTGCCGCCGCAATGGAAACAGAAACCTTTCCCGTAGCACCCGACAGAATCAACATTTCGCCACGAGAACTGCCCTCGCTGCTTCCTGAAGATATCGCACACCCAAGAAGATGAACGCTCCACAGAAAAACAACTCCGGATACGGCAATCGTTTCCCATCTTGATAAAGCATATTTTATTTCATTCAGGATTTCATTCGTCGGCAATACATGCAAACACAGAACAATAACGCCCAATGCCAGTGCAGCAATAGCCAGCGAATAAACCAACAGTAAAAATCGGTTGATATATCCCATTCTATGCCTCATTCAAATCAACGAACCCGAACTTCTTCCTCTTCCTTTTCTTCCTCGGGGAAGCCAACACCCTGTACGTGGATATTTACTTCCACAACAGCAAGACCGGTCATTGTCTCGATAGCCTGCTTAACATTTTCCTGTACCGTCAGCGCAACATCAGGAATACGTACTCCGTATTTTACAATGATATAAAGGTCAATAGCAGCCTCTTTTTCTCCTACCTCAACCTTTACACCCTTTGCAAAATTCTTTTTGCCGAGCATTTCAGCGATGCCGCCGACAAGACCACCGCTCATTCCTTCGATTCCGTCAACCTCTGTTGCAGCAAGACCGGCAATAATGCTGACAACCTCATCCGCAATACGAACTGCACCCAAAGCGCCCTTTTTGTCCAAGACTTTTGTATCCTCTGCCATTTAAGAACCCTCCTATAATGCATTTCTTTTGATTATAGCATATTCATGTATAAACATACAAACTTTACTAAAATTCTTGTGCTGTACGAATAAAGATTTAAACAAAAGAAAAGCTTCGCACCATTGTTATGATGCGAAGCCTTTTGAAATCTTTCTTATGCGCGCTCGATGTATGCGCCTGTACGTGTATCGATGCGAAGCTTGTCTCCCTCGTTTACGAACAAAGGAACTTTAACCTGGTAGCCTGTCTCAACAGTTGCCATCTTTGTTGCACCCGTTGCAGTGTTACCCTTAACGCTCGGTTCACACTCAGTAACCTCAAGAACAACTGCATTCGGAAGGTTTACGCCGATGATACGGTCTTTGAAGGACTGAACGCTGACCTCCATTTCCTCTTTGAGGTAGTTCAGTGCATCACCAAGCTGATCCTTGCTAAGCTCAATCTGCTCATAGGATTCCATATCCATGAACGTGTACATTCCATCAGATTCGTAAAGATACTGCATATTTCTCGTATCAAGACGAGCCGGCGGCATTTTTTCATTAGGATTGAAAGTACGCTCGACAACAGCACCTGTCTCAACATTCTTCATCTTTGTACGAACAAAAGCAGCGCCCTTGCCCGGCTTTACATGCTGAAACTCAACAATCTGCCAAACGCTGTTATCAATCTCGATTGTGAGACCTGTGCGAAAATCTGTACTTGAAATCATAAATTTCTCCCCTTAATTAAAAATTTCTATAAGTTTTTTGTCGCTTTGGGTAAGTGGCTCACTTCCCTCGGCTGTCACTAACACTGTATCTTCAATGCGAATACCGCCCCAGCCCGGTATATATATTCCCGGCTCAACGGTAACAAGCGTATTTGGCTCAAGATGCTCACATGAGCTGGACGGTGACAAGCGCGGCTCTTCGTGAATCTCCAAACCAAGACTGTGTCCTAATCCGTGCCCAAAGTACTTTTCGTACCCTTCTTCAGCAAAAAGTTCTCTTACAGCCGCATCAATCTGCTTACCTGAAGCCCCCGGTTTAACCAGTGTTTCTCCCAGCAGCTGCCCGTTCAAAACAAGAGAATAAATCTCCTTCTGCTTATCATCCGCTTTTCCAACACAAACGGTACGTGTAATATCAGAATGGTATCCTTTGTATACCGCACCAAAATCCATTGTAACAAATTCTCCCGAAACAATCAACTTTTCCGTAGCAACTCCGTGCGGCAGGCTTCCTCTTGTTCCTGAAGCAACAATGGTTGTAAAAGCCGGTCTTTCCGAGCCAAGCTCACGCATTTTCTGTTCCATGCGTGCGGCAACTTCTATTTCGGACATTCCGGGTTTAATATACGAAATAATATCTTCAAACGCCGCATCGCTTATCGAAACAGCTTTGCGTATGTATTCTATTTCTTTTTCATCTTTAATCACACGCAGAGAGTCCAAAGAAACAGGTGTTGAAAAAGAAGCACTGCCGCTCAGTTCTTTATCCATCCGGGAATAATTATTGAACAAAACAGCGTTGCCTTCAAAAGCAATCTTCTTCCAGCCTTCTTTTTTTATGACATCAGCCGCTTCCTTCCAAAGTCCGTGCTTTTGCTCAACAATTTCAAATTCAGCCGTCTGTTCAGCAGCCTGCTCAGTATACCTGAAATCGGTCAGCAAAACTGCTTTATCATCGGAAACGAGAAGCAAAGTATCATCACCGCGGAATCCGCTGAAATAATGAAGATTTACCTCTTTGTTTATAAGAACGGCGTCCACACCGTTTTCACGCAAAAAGCTCCTAAGTCTTGCAAGACGTTCTCCAATCATTTGGATGCCCCCATTTTCCTGAGAGCAATATCCAGAGCAGCAATGTAGCTGTCAACACCGAAGCCCGCAATCTGTCCCATAACAACAGGAGAAATAACTGAATGATGGCGGAACTCTTCACGTTTATGAACATTTGAAATATGAAGCTCGATAACAGGAACATCCACAGCAGCAATAGCATCGCGGATAGCAACACTGTAGTGGGTAAACGCCGCTGCGTTCAAAAGTATAAATTCAAAGCCGTTCTGCTTTGCCTGCTGTATTTCATCAATCAGTTTACCCTCATAGTTCGACTGAACAGAAACCAGCTCAACCCCTGCAGCCTTTGCACGGTCCTTGAGCATACCGTCAATATCATTCAAAGTAGTACTTCCGTATATCTGAGGTTCACGTGTCCCTAAGAGATTCAGGTTGGGTCCATGCAGCACTAATATTTTCTTCAAGATAGCCATCTCCTAATCAAGACTTCACATCACGACGTAAAATTGTGTATGGTTCAACAGGCTGTTCCATTTTTATGTATATAATCTGCTGCGGATGAGGCGCCGCAGAAATGGGATTTCCTTCTTCATCAAGCATATCCGAAAGAATCTGACGGAATCCCTTTGCCTTAGGCTGGAAAATCTCTATTTCTTCTCCCAGCTCCATGTGATTTCTCTGCTCGACCTTAGCACGCTTGGATTCATCATCATACGACAATACAAGGCCTACAAAGTCAGAGGTCTGCTCATAGGAGGACGAACCGTAAATCTGACCTTCGGCACCGGGCCTGCCGAATAAAAAGCCCGTTGTATACGCCCTATGAGATACCTTATTCAATTCATCGGACCATTCCTGCTTTACTTCATACGCTTCGGGATTCTCCCAGCAGGAATCTATTGCTTCGCGGTAAGCCTTCGTTACACTTGCGGCGTAATGAACACTTTTCATTCGTCCTTCTATTTTCAGGCTGTTAACTCCTGCATCTATCAAATCTTTGAGATACGGCATAAGGCACAAATCCTTTGAGTTAAAGAAATATGTACCCCTTTCGTCCTCTTCTACCGGGAAATACTGCCCTGGACGTGTCTCCTCTACCAGCGAATACTTCCAACGGCACGCCTGCGCGCATGTACCGCGGTTTGCATCACGTCCTGTCAGGTAATTGCTCACAAGGCAGCGGCCGGAGTATGACATGCACATAGCACCGTGAACAAACATTTCAAGCTCTACATCCGTATGCTCACGAATTTCGCGGATTTCATTCAGCGAAAGCTCACGTGCAAGAACTACACGTTCCGCGCCCATAGCAGCCCATGCCTGCACTGTACGCCAGTTCGTATTGTTAGCCTGCGTACTGACATGAAGCGGAAGCTTCGGTGCAGCTTCACGAGCTATTGAAAAGACACCCAAATCCGCCACAAGTGCCGCATCTGCCCCGATTTCACATAAAAAATTCATGTAATCAGGCAAAGCCTGCAGGTCTGAATTATGAGCATAAATATTCACAGTAACGTAAGCTTTTTTTCCTTTGTCATGGCAAAAAGCTACAGCTTCACGAAGCTCGTCCTTTGTGAAATTTCCGCCCATGGCACGCAGTCCGAAGGACGGCCCGCCCATATATACTGCATCAGCGCCATAAAGCACAGCCATTTTCATTTTTTCCATTGTGCCCGCCGGCGCCAAAAGTTCCGGTTTAATTCTCATTATTCTCTGTATTCCTCCAAGAAACAGTCATTCCGTCCCCGATATGATACAACTCGGTGTGGTATCCCGGAGCATTTTGAACGGTGTTAATAAATTCCCTCAAACGATATACAAGTGTACGAAAACGATGCGGAACAAATTCCGGCCCCTCGACCATACCCTGAAACAGGACGTTATCGGCAATAACCAAAGCGCGGGGAGTCAGGAGATGCTGGATTTTCCGCCAATAGTCAGGATATTGACCTTTGGCTGCATCAATGAATACGAAATCAAAGGGCCCCCACAGCTGTGGAAGCACTTCTCCTGCATTTCCCTCAAAAAGCTCAATCCTGTCATTATAAGGAGACCGCGCAAAAAATTCCCTTGCGCGCTTCACATCATCGTCGTTTATTTCAATTGTTACAAGTTGTGCGTCCTCTGCTGCAATAGACATGGTAAGCAGCGCTGAATACCCGATTGCAGTCCCGATTTCCAAAATACGGTGAGGCTTAAACTCTCCTACAATCTCCAAAAACTTATCACGTTCCAGCGAACGCAGAATGGGAATATGATTATCTTCCGCAAACTGCTCCATTTCACCAAGGAGCTTATCCCATTTTTCACCGCCTGACTTCATTAACGAACCCTCTCCACAATCGCAAGATGTTCATCATAAGTCCGTGAGAAATGATTATGTCCCTGCCTGTCTGCTACAAAATAGAGATAATCCGTATCAGCAGGATAAAGAACTGCCTCTATAGCATCCATTCCCGGGCTGGCAATAGGTCCGGGAGGAAGCCCGTAATGCTGATAAGTATTGTACGGAGACTCAATTTCCGTATCTGCATACGTAACATCTTCCTTGGGCGCATCCAACAGATATTGAATCGTTGTGTCTGACTGGAGCGGCATATCCATCTTCAGACGTTTAATAAAGACCTGTGCGATAATCGGGCGGTCTTCATCGTATTTCGCTTCTTTTTCCACAAGGGACGCCAAAGTTACAAGCTCATAAACGGAAAGATTCATTTCCTTGGCGCGCGCCCTAAGGGCAGGAGTCAGCCGCGTATCAAAATCACGGGCCATAAGCTCAAGAATTTCTTTGGCAGAAAGCTCTTCTTCCAATTCAAAAGTATCCGGAAAAAGAAATCCTTCCGCACGATATATGGCATTTGAGTTGTACTGCATATAGGTGTACGGCGCAAAATCCTTCGCAGCCTGCTTTATCTCAGAAGCTTTGGCAATACCTTCTTCATCAAGGCGCTCAGCTATCTGATTGACATTATATCCCTCGGGAATCGTAAATTTGACAGTAGAAGTCAGACCTTCCACAAGGATCTTAATAACTTCCTCTGACTGCATTCCCGGGTAAAAGCGGTAAACACCTGTTTTATATTTATTATCAGCACCCTTCAGTTTCGAAACCATCCAAAAATAATGACGGCTGCCGATAATCTTCTTATCTTCGAGCATACGTCCGATAGAGCTCGAAGTCATTCCCGGTTCTATACGTACATACATTATATGCTCAGGATTAGTTTTAACGGACGACCCTGCAAGAAAACATCCGGTCAAAACAGCCGCTGAAATAACAATCAGTGAAGCTGCAATTACAACCGGCATTTTCATATTAACAGGCCATTCAAATGCGCCTATCGCATCCGCAAGCCTGTCCAGCCTTTCACGAAGCCACTCTGGCACGTATCCCCATCTCCTTCAAAAGAAAAGCCTCTGCCTGGAACAGTCCAAGCCGAGGCTTTAACATCAAAATATCAGTCCTTATCTTCTTCGTCAACAAGGGCGTCATACGCTGCACATACGGCATCAAACTCTTCATCCGTAGGTTCGATATATTCATCTTCGCCATCTTCACCCGGAACAATCTTGGCAAAGAAAGCTTCGTCCTCATCATCACAACCGCAGCCGCAGCCATCTCCATGCTCATGGCCCTCTGCCTCTTCATCGGATACTGTCGGAACAAGCAAAGCGAAATTCTCGCCGTTTACAGGAAGAATCATTTCCTGACGGTAATAATACTCATTTCCTTCATCATCTGTCATTACAACGATGATTTCATCATCTTCCAAAGCTTCTTTTTCTTTATCTGACATAAAACTCACCTCACGTACAAATTCTGCAATCATGATTGTATCGTAGGCTGACAGGTTTTGTCAACCTTTGGCAAGGCTGTCCAAAAAGCCCTGAAGTATAAAAACCGCTGCCATCTTATCAATGACCTTTTTACGCTTTCCTCTGCTGACATCCGCTGAAATCAGAGACTTTGCAGCCGCAACAGTTGACAGTCGCTCATCCCAGAAATGTCCTTCTGTACCCGGAACAGCCTTTTGCACTTCCTCAAAAAAGGATTTGACGATTTCACATCTGTCGCCCTCTGTGCCATTCATATTCTTTGGAAGTCCAAGTACCAGGGAATTTGTTTCATACTCATCCATCAGCTCTTTAAGGCGTCCTATATCCTTTTCCAATGATGTTCTGCGGATAGTTTCAACGCCCTGTGCGGTTATCCCCAAAGCGTCACTTACCGCAATTCCAATCGTACGGTCTCCAACATCAAGACCAAGATACCGCTGCATCATATCAGGATTCCTCTGCACCACTTTCCTTAAGATATGCCCGAACGAGTTCCTCCAACAGCTCATCACGCTCAAGGGTACGTATCATACTTCTTGCATCCTTATAGCTTGTTATATAAGCAGGATCGCCTGAAAGAATATAGCCTACAAGCTGATTCGTGGGGTTATATCCTTTCTCCTTCATTGCTTCACAGACCTTGCGTATAATAGCCTGTGCCTTATTTTCATCTGCTCCAAGGCGAAACATCATTGTCTCATCTGTGACCATGGCGCTGCCTCCTCTCAAAAGCACTTAAATTCTAATCCAGATATTATTATATCATATCATGTCATGTTTAATCATGTATTCGGCAATCTGAAGTGCGTTAAGTGCAGCACCCTTACGGATCTGGTCGCCGCATACCCAGAAATTAAGACCATGTTCTACAGATTCATCCAAACGGATACGTCCGACCTCTACATCATCCTTGCCGGAAGTAAAGAGCGGCATCGGGTATTCCATTTCATCAGGATTATCACGAACAATAAGTCCAGGGAATGCTTCAAAAGCCTTCTTTGCCTGCTCTACCGTAATAGGCTGTTCAAACTCAACATTTACAGATTCGGCATGGCTTCTGTAAACCGGTACGCGAACCGTGGTTGCGGTAACACGCAGACCGTCATTCGAAAGAATCTTGCGTGTTTCATTTATCATTTTCATTTCTTCCTTGGTATACAGATTGTCCTGGAAAACATCAATCTGCGGAATAAGATTGGAAGCAATCTGATAATGCTTTGGAAGGCTTGCACCCGGAAGAATCTTCGGCTCAATCGGCTTATCCTCTGCAAGAGCATGAATCTGCTCATCGAGCTCTGCCATTGCTTCCTTTCCGCCGCCGGAAACAGCCTGATATGTAGAAACAACAATACGTTTCATCTTTGCCACATCATCAAGCGGTTTAAGAGCCATTACCATTATAATAGTAGAGCAGTTCGGATTTGCGATAATTCCCTTATGTCCCTTTATAGCCTCAGGATTTACCTCAGGAACAATCAGTGGTACCTCAGGGTCCATTCTGAATGTGCTGGAATTATCAATTACGACAGCTCCGGATTTAACAGCTACAGGTGCAAAGTGCTTGCTTATGGAACCGCCGGCAAACAAAGCAATCTCAACGTCCTTAAAGGAATCGTCCGTTGCTTCCTCAACAACATATTCTTTACCATTGACTGTCATTTTCGTTCCTGCAGAACGCTTCGACGCCAAAAGTTTTAAATTCTTAAAAGGAAAGTTTCTCTCTTCAATCAAATCAATGAATTCCTGTCCTACCGCCCCGGTAGCTCCCAAAATTGCCGTATTATATGTTCTCATACTGCCATCCCTTCCCTTTTGCGTTAAAAATTATTCTAAGATCTTTTCAAGCCCGACAGTCAATCCTGTAAGAGCTCTTACCTTTTTGCAGGCAAGAACAACACCGGGCATAAAAGATTCACGATCCAAAGAATCATGACGTATCGTCAGTGTCTGACCAAGTCCGCCGAAGATTACCTCCTGATGTGCAACATATCCCGGAAGACGTACGCTGTGAATATGGATTCCCTCATAATCAGCACCGCGCGCGCCCTCAATCTTCTCAGTTTCATCAGGATGTCCCTGTTTATGCGCTTCACGCACTTCCTGAATCATCTGCGCCGTCTGAACAGCCGTTCCCGAAGGAGCATCAAGCTTTTTGTCATGGTGAAGCTCAATAATCTCAACATCCGGCAGATATTTTGCAGCCTGACGGGCCATAAGCATCATGAGAACAGCTCCGATAGCAAAGTTCGGAGCAATAAAAGCCGGAACCTTCTTTTCCTCGGAAAGACGTTTAATTTCATTTTTAGCGTCCTCAGATAATCCGGTTGTTCCGATTACAGGAGAAACCCCCATCTTCAGTGCCGTTATCGAATTCTCAAAAACGACATCAGGACGTGTAAAGTCCACCATGACCCCAGGCTTTTTATCCTCTATGGCTTTAACAAGGTCAGTCCCGACGATAACACCGCACGGAGCTGCTCCGGCAGCTTCGCCTGCATCTGCGCCGCCTTTAAGGTCAACAGCAGCAACCAACTCCAAATCTTTATCATTCAAAACAGCCTTTACTACAGCCTGCCCCATACGGCCGCAGGCCCCGTTTACCAATACTTTAACCACAATATCCCCTCCGCCCAAAAAGTACTTTCATTGTACAACATGTACACTCTAAAAAGCAATATGTATTCCAGCTGTAAAACATTTATCAGTGTGTATCTGTACTGCTTTTCCTTTTATGCCAGTACCACATACCTCCGTATACCACGGTTGCAAGTAAAACAATAACAGTAAGGCGCATCATATTTTCCTCAAGCATTACCACATCGTGTCCTATTATGACTTCAAGAGCAGTAGATGGAAACTTACCTATCAGATTGGACAGTACATAGTCCTTGACACTGATTTTTGAAACTGCCCCAAGCGCGGTTAAAATACCTGACGGAAAATACGGTATCGTTCTGGCTATAAGCATCATCTTAAATCCGTTCTCTCCGCTGAAATCATCCAGCTTTTTAAGATACGGACTCTTTTGTATGAGCTTTTCCGCACTCTCACGCAGCAATGTGCGCATCAAAAGGAAGCTGATAACCACGCCTACGGTTTCAGCCAGCCAGGAAAGAATAATTCCGGGAATAACTCCGAACAGGACACCGTTTGCAGTTGAAATGAAAATTGACGGAAGCACACTTAAAGCGTTAATCAGGACATCAACAAAAAAACTTACAACCATTGCCCACACACCAAAGCGGTTGATGTAAGCAATAGTTTCTTCCATGCTTCCGCATGTCATGACATGCCACAAATCGCAATATATTGTCGGGTGAATACTATATATTCCGCCTAATAAAATAAAAAGCAGTACTGCGGAAATCAGCTGAACAGTTCTTTCTGATTTTAGTTGCAAACCAAAAATACCTCCTGCATAACAATACTTAAGGAAACACTGACAAAATGAGTTTTCTTAAATATAAATTCAAAACATGAAAAAATCAGGAATCCGTAATATTTTCAAACTGCATTTTATATCGTATTGCCAAAAGCTGCTCCATGTACTTCCGTTCTTCATCAGTTATCATAGTTTCCTGTGCCGCGCGTCTTGCCTTCATAAGGATATCTGTGTCCGTCAGTACATTTGCAATTTTCAAATCCCCAAGACCATGCTGCATAGCACCAAAAAACTGTCCCGGTCCGCGAAGTCTTAAGTCTTCCTCTGCCAGAACAAAGCCATTTGAGGTCTGTTCCATAATTTTTAAACGTTCCTGAGTCTTTGGAGAACGGTTTTCCGACACCAGAATACAGTATGACTTCGCCGTACCGCGTCCTACGCGTCCACGAAGCTGATGCAGCTGAGCCAGACCGAAGCGGTCAGCATTTTCAATCACCATGATGCTCGCATTCGGAACATCAACACCAACCTCAATAACTGTAGTTGAAACCAGGAGCTTAATTTTCCCGTCATGGAAGTCAGCCATTACCTTCTCTTTGTCTTTCGCCGGAAGACGTCCATGAACAAGACCGCATGGAATTCCATGAAAAATCCCATGTGAAAGCTCCTCATACACATCAACAGCCGCACATAGACGGTTATCTTCATTTTCATCATCATGCTCGATAAGCGGACATACAACATACGCCTGACGTCCTGCTTCTATTTCCTTTCGGACAAAATCATATATAAGACCTCGCCTGTCAGAATGACGTAAAAAAGTACGAATCGGCTGACGTCCCGGTGGAAGATGCTCTATGCGCGAAACATCAAGGTCACCATATACAGTCAGAGTCATGGTTCTCGGAATCGGTGTTGCTGTCATTACCAGAACATCAGGAGTAACATCACTTTTTTTCGACAGCGCAGCGCGCTGCGAAATACCGAAACGATGCTGTTCATCTGTAACCACAAGACCAAGCGCGGCAAAAACAACCTTTTCCTGTATCAGCGCATGAGTTCCGACTACCAGATCAATCTGATGATTCTCAATCTGCTCCAGCATTTCCCGGTGTTTTTTAGGAGTAAGCGACCCCGTAAGAAGTCCGACGCGTATTTCTGTATCTTTAAGAAGTTCACTTATTTTTTCATAATGCTGACGTGCCAATATTTCCGTAGGCGCCATAAATGCACCCTGATACCCGTTTTCTATTGTTTTTGCAAGTGCCAGAAGAGCAAGAGCCGTTTTACCCGAGCCCACATCACCCTGAACAAGGCGCCGCATAGGAGCACTCTTTTCCATATCTGCCGAAATTTCCTTCCAGACTGCGGCCTGATCGGCAGTCAGTTCAAAGGGCAGCAGTCCGTATACCTGCTTCATAAGACGGCTGTCCATCAAATGGCGGATTCCCTTTTCCTTTTCCATCGTATCCTTGCGAATCAAAAGAAGTCCGCACTGAATAATATAGAGCTCTTCAAAGGCCAAACGTGCCCTTGCCCTGCGAAGCTGCTCCATTGATTCCGGAAAATGAATAGCCAAAAAAGCTTTCCATCTGTCCATCAGTTCAAAACGTTCTGTTACTGCTTCAGGAATGACCTCCGACAGCTCAGGATGATTTGCAAGAAGCTCCCTTATAATCTTTCGAAAAAAGTTCTGATTCAGCGCTTCTGTAGAGGAATAAACAGGCAGTACTCCAAGTGGAGTATTATCATCTACATCCAACACCTCAAAGGTCTGCATCTGCGACATAGCAAGAGCACCACGCCCTCCAAAGGCATAAGTCAGCTTGCCTGTAGCCAGTACCCTTCTGCCCGGGAGAAGTTTTTTCTTCAAAAAAGGCTGATTGAACCATGTCATCTGCAGCCAGCCTGTTCCATCCGACAGAACGGCGGTAAGAATAGTCATACCACGCCTTGAACCGCGCCGCTCATTCAAATTTGTTATAACGCCTGATACCGTAGCTGTTTCCCCTGCATGAAGCTCGGCAAACGGTGTTCTGTGACTCTGGTCGATATATGCACGGGGATAATATGTAAGAAGATCATAAAGTGTCGAGACCCCAAGCTTTTTCAATGCCTGTGCCTTTTTCGGTCCAACACCCTTGACCTTATCAATTGTATCTTCCCATGACAGTCCCATTCATATTCCTCCCGGAAAATGCCCCAAACCTGTAAAATATTCTCCCGACAAAATCTGCTGCATACGATTTCATCAAAATTGTATAGAAAAAAGGCAAGGGCATTACATAAGTTTCCCTTGCCTTTAAAATCCGTCTTAAAGCTCCTCCAGCATCTTCAAAACAGTTTCCTTTACCTTGTCCTTTTCACAGACAACAGTTTCTCCGGTACGGCGGACACGAACCTCAACCGTGTTCTCCTCAACTGTTTTCGGACCTACTGTAATACGAACCGGATAACCGATAAGATCCGCATCCTTAAACTTGACTCCTGCACGTTCCTTTCTGTCATCCAACAGAACATCGACACCGGAAGCCTTCAGTTCATCATAAAGCTTTTCGCCAGCTTCAAGCTGTTCCGGAACTTTTGCATTTATTGGTACAATAACGGCTTCAAAAGGTGCGATTGCGCGCGGCCAGATGATTCCGTCCTTATCATTATTCTGCTCAATGGCAGCTGCCATAGTACGGCTTACGCCGATACCGTAACAGCCCATAACAAATGGCTGCTCTTTTCCGTTCTCGTCCAAAAATGTTGCATGCATTGCTTCACTGTATTTTGTACCGAGAGTGAATACCTGTCCTGCTTCAATTCCTCGTGTCATTTCAAGCGGCTTTCCGCAGTGCGGACACGGATCGCCCTTCTGAACAAGACGGATATCGAGAACCTCTACGTCCGAAAAATCTCTCTTCGGATTTACGCCTGTATAATGAACATCCTTTTCGTTGGCGCCGGATACAGCGTTATATACATTCATAGCCGTGGTATCAACGAGAATCTTCGTTCCTTTTTTGATACCAATCGGGCTCATGAATCCCGGGCAGCCGCCAACAGCACGGATAGCCTCATCATCTGCCATGCGAAGTTCAAGTGCCCCTACAGCATTCTGAACCTTTGTTTCATTAACCTCATGGTCGCCGCGTACAAACGCCAGAACAACTTCATTGGTTTCTGTCTGGAAAGCGACAGCCTTGATTGTTTTCTCAACAGGAACATTAAGGCACTCGCAGAGAAGTGCAATCGTGTGCGCGTCAGGTGTCGGAACCTTTTTAAGCTCCTGCGCAGCTTCCTCCGGAGCCTCAATAGGTTTAAGCTCTGCTTTTTCATCACTTGCAGCATAGTCGCAGGATTCGCAGTAAACGATATTTGATTCACCGGATTCAGCCAAAACCGTAAATTCGTGCGAATGTGCTCCGCCGATAGCACCGTTGTCAGCCTCTACCGGGCGGAATTTCAAACCGCAGCGTGTGAAAATTTTAGTATACGCATCAAACATTTTCTGATAGGACTCAAGCATACCTGCCTCGTCCTTATCAAAGGAATACAAATCCTTCATGATAAACTCCCTGCCGCGCATAAGACCGAAACGCGGACGGCGCTCGTCACGGAATTTATCCTGAATCTGATACAGCAGAAGCGGGAGCTGCTTGTAGGATTTTACCTCATCACGTACAAGTGCGGTAATCATTTCCTCATGTGTAGGTCCGAGGCAGAATTCACGTTCATGACGGTCCTTGATTCTCATCATTTCATCGCCGTACGCACCCCAGCGTCCGCTTTCTTCCCAAAGCTCGCCCGGCTGGATAATCGGCATCATAATTTCCTGTCCGCCTGCCGCGTCCATCTCTTCACGTGTAATCTGCTCAATCTTTTTCAAAGTACGCCATGCAAGCGGAAGATATGTATAAATTCCTCCGGCAACCTTACGAATCATACCTGCACGAAGCATAAGCTGATGGCTAACAACCTCTGC
>NZ_CDXDFU010000137.1:0-17944 GCF_978017985.1 Schwartzia sp. (in: firmicutes)
AAAGCCATATATCCGCATTTGATGCGAGCATCAAGCCAAACAAAAGTCGCTGGCGCATACCCGTGGAAAATTCTCCTACCCTCGTTCTTTCTATGGTCTCCGGAAGCATCCCGACACGGTTCAGCACATCACCATACAACCTGTCATCTATCGGAACTCCCCGCAGTCCAAGGAAAAACGAAAGATTTTCACGCGCGGTAAGCCTGGGATAAAGCCTTAATTCCGGCGACATGTACGCGATAGACATACGAAGGGCTTCACCCTTCAGCACCGCGTCCTCTTCCCTTACCGTGACACTTCCGCTGTCAGGAAGCATGAAATGTCCCGCCAGCTTCAAAAGCGTTGACTTACCGCTGCCGTTCGGTCCGACAGCCGCCGTAATCTGCCCGCTCAGGCAGACTGCTGACAAATTATGCAGAATCTTTCTTCCCCTGAAGGATTTCTCTGCTTCTTCAAACGCAATCGTTTTCATAGGAGCTTCTCCACACACAGTTGCATCCAGTCATCCTCAAAGGCAAGAAGCCCTTCTGTTTTCATCAGAGAAATCTCGCGCGTGAGCGCACATCGGTTGCACTCCAGTTCCTTTGCCATCTGGATGCGTCCGGGGATATGGACCTTTTCCACCCCCTGCCTCCACATTTTCTGCTGCAGATATAAAACTATCCGTTCTCTTAACGTCTTCTGCGATAAAAGCTGAATCTTTTCTGCCATTACGACAGTCTTCCATGCGAAGACCTCCAAAAGGTGCTTCATAACAACTCCGTGAATACGCCCCATACGTGCACCGGATGTCAGCAGGATATGATATGGAATCCAAAGAACAAGCACATTGGTTGTTGCCACAAGAGACAAATTCATAACCTTATCCGGCAGAACAGCTGAGGTTATTCCCACAAGTGCTCCGCGTTCAAGAGAATGACTTACAGACTCATTTCCGTGTACATCCTCTGAGATTACCTGTATTTCACCTTCAACGATGACGCCTATATTTTCGTTTTTCTCTTCCGCCCGAAGAATATATTTCCCTTTTTCATACCTCCGAACTGCAGCGTTCATCCCGGCAAGGAATTGATCTGTTTCCGCTGCGGTCAGCCCATCAAAAAGAGGCAGCGTATGCAGATCAAGATGATATCCGGCCATTTCCACACCCCCAACATTTTTTAATTTTCACAATTCTACATACTAATATAACACCAACAACCACAATATGATGTTGCAATTGCAACATAAAAAGGAAAGCTGAGCAACATTTTACGTCGTTCAGCTTTCCTCTTAAATTTTGGATTTCCACTCCATATAACGGTGAATCTGCTCCGAAAAAATCCACTCACCGATTTTCTTTCCCCTGAAGCCTACGGGGGCATCCTTTCCCGATACAGATTTCAGTATGGGAATGATTTCTTCTATATACTCAAGATAATCCGGCAGGGTTTTATGGTCTGCACGTATTATCTCCTTAAATTCTTTAGGTTCAATCGGTATACGGTCAACTCCGAGAAGCAGCTCCACAATTTTCCCGGGTTTCTCAAGTCTGCCCGCACGCATGTGTTCACGTATCACAAAGTCTGCCGACTGGTGCCATGTCTTTGGCATTGTCATACGCTGATTCCATTTCTCCAGTACGGCTTCGCCCTTTATTTCATGCCCGTAATGATGCGGCAGCATTTCCTCGGGTGTAACACCCTTGCCAATATCATGAACAAGTCCCGCAAACCTTGCAATTTCCGATGAAACAGCAGCAGATACTTTGTCAACTATGTTCATTGTATGCTCAAAGGCGTCCCCCTCAGGGTGGAACTCAACAGGCTGAGTCTTTCCAATAAGTGCGTGAAGCTCAGGAAAAACCTTTTCAAGCAGATCTGCTCTCCGAAGTGCTCTGAAAAATACCGATGGCCTTGATGTACGGAGAGCCCGCACCATTTCGTTAAATATGCGTTCCGCAGGCTCAAACTGAAGCTCATAGCCACAGGCACGCATTGCCTCGAAGGTCTCCGTCGCGATATCAAAGGACAACTCTGCCGACTGCCTTGCTGCCCGAAGCGCGCGCACAGGGTCCTCTCTGAAATGCTCAGAAACAGGGCGTATGATGTGCGCCAAAATATCCTCACGGCCTTTGTACGGATCGATTATTTCCTTTGACGGAAGCTCCATCGCAACGGCGTTCATTGTGGTGTCACGGCGATACAAATCCTCTTCTATTGTAAGCTCAGGCGAGCTTATGACATCAAAGCCGCGGTATCCGTTTCCCGACTTTCTTTCACGCCTTGCAAAAGCTACCTCGCATTTTGTTCCATCAATGCGGACAAGATACACAGGAAAGGATTTACCTACACGCTCCGCTGAAGGAAACAGCTCATGGAATGTTTCCTCACTGAGTCCGCATACGACATAATCCTTATCCTTCGGAACAGCGCCGCGGAGAAAATCCCGTACCCAGCCGCCGACAATATACGCTTTTCCTCCGGCCTCACGGCAGAGCCTTGCAAATTCATCTTCCTTCAAAGCACCGTTCCTCCTTTCCGCCTCTTTCAAAATGCTAAAGGCTGCGCAAATCACGCAGCCTGTCATTTCACTTTTTCATGTTCTTTGTCATCTCCAAAGCATTGCTCAGAAAAAATTCTCCTCCCATGGGACTTTCACAGTCATTCTCCATTAACACGTCAAGAGGCTCATTATGATATGCAACATGAAAAGCATCGTCCGCAATGTCGTCCGCGCCGTCCAATGCCGTCACAAGCGCATACACACCGGCTTTATACGTCTTTTTATAATATACTCTTCCTTTTTCATCCTTCTTTTTATCAAATCCGAGCTTGAAACAAAAAGTATCATCCAGTTTCATACAAACGCCTCCTTTTCCTTTAGCTATAGTATAAGAAAAAAAGTGCCCGAGTGCAAAGCTTTTCTGCCTCACACATGCCGTAAACCCTGCCGCAGTGCAACAATAAAAGTATTTTCAATTCCTTTCGAAAGTAGTATAATTTAATTAGAATAAGGATATGTTTCTTCCATGGAAAGGGGATTTTAAAATGGCAACGATTACCTCGATGGCGAGACAGACAGCCACCATGTATTCAATTGTCTCCAAAGGCCTGTCATACGGACAGAGCTCAAAAAACAGCTCTATTACGTCTCTTTGGGGCAGAGATACGTCAAGCTCCGATTCGTCTTATAACGCCGGCTCCGCACTTTCGTCGATTTACAACAGCAATGCAGAGCTGTCCAGCCTTTTAAAGGAATATGACAAAACGAAAGAGCAGTTCAACAAACAGTTCAGTTCGAACATGACTGAGCTCGGCGAAGCCGCATCGAAGCTCAAGACAACGAATTTTGCCGTCAATGGCGCAACCGATGAGGACACGGAAAAGAACATAGCGGGCGTAGTCGATAATGTGTCGAAGTTCGTCAAGAAATTCAACAACGCAGTTTCCTTCCTCAACGGAGTCAGCGACACAAGCACGAAAATTTCCAATCTTGCAAACAGCTTCAGCGATTCGAAGTATTTCTCCAACACCCTCAACAAAATCGGTATCACGGTTAACTCCGAGGGCACGTTGAAGGTGAATGAGGATCAGCTCAAAACCGCCCTCAAGGAAAACCCGACCTCTGTTGAGAGTATTCTCGGCAAGAGCGGTCTTGCGGGACGCGCAGACGACAAAGTGCGAAAAGCAAAAGCGCAGCAGGACAATCTGTTCCCGACCGCCGCACAGATGATGGGCACATCCAATGCCAATGTAACATACTCTGTACGGGCTACAACAGCACAGTTCGGGTACAGCATGGTCGGCAATCTGCTGAACATGTACTTCTAAAACAAAACATTAAAGCTCCGTCCGATTTCTCCGGACGGAGCTTTTTAAGTTGAATAATTCGCACTCTGCAATAAAAAAATCCCTGCTTCAAAAGCAGGGATGAACTTTCAAATGGTGACCTGGGAGGGACTCGAACCCCCGACCCTTTGATTCGTAGTCAAATACTCTAATCCAACTGAGCTACCAGGCCATGTCTCATGCTCTCGCAATCAACGTATATTATAATAGCACCGGCCTCATCATCTGTCAACACCTGTTTTTAAATTTATCCCTCTTTTTTCAAAAATTCTCCGATTGCAGTTCTTACACCCTCCACGACTTCTTTTGTCTCAACCTGTGTTATGCAGTGAGCACGGTCATGGTCCATACACCAACCGTATACCATTCCTTTTTCACAATCCCCCAAGGGATGTTCCGGCCGGAGTGCAATATACGGCGTCTGCCACGGTTCAAACCGCCGGAACTCGCTTAAAATTCCGGTCAGAATATGTTCCCTGTCAACAGCCTCGCGGAATACTGCCACAATCGGACGTCCCGCAGCCGCAGCAGCGTGCATCATACCGGTATCGTTCCCGAGATAAAGCTCTGTTTCCGCAGTAACAGCCAAGGATTCTTCAACTGACAGCTTCCCTGCCAGATTATACACTGCCCCTTCAGCTGCATTCTTTTCGATATATTCTCCGTCTTTAGCTTCATCCGGTCCCCCGATAATAAAGAAAACTGCTTCGCCGTCAAGCTCGCGGATAACCTCTGCCCATTTTTCGATCGGATATTTTCTGCTGATTTCTGCTGAACCTACACACAAAGCAATCGCAATTTTACCATTCGCCTTTTCTTTTATAAAGGAGTGCATATTATGCACAGCTTCATGAGAAAGCCATAGCTCTGCCCGGACATCCTCAAGGACGCATCCTGTTTCCGTCAAAAGATATAAATTTCGTGCAGCTTCCTGAATCAGCTCCGGAGGTGTAATCACGGCCTTTGTATGAAAAACATCTTTTTTATCCGATGCAAGGTCCATATTCATGTTCTGAATGTACGCGCGAAATACACCGTCGGAAAATGCTATTCTTTCCCTAGCTCCGCCAAGATATCCTATGAGCTTTGTTTTCAAAGAAACCTGCGACCATTGCGGCAGAAATGCCAAATCAATATGCTTATCCCAGAGATTCTGCCTGCAAAACTCCAATATCTCCTTTAAATCATCCTCAATAAGGCCCTCATGAAAGCTGATTGCAACGCCGTGTACCTCATTCACGTACGGACACATGCGCATAAAAGGATAACCGGCCTTTGAAATTACAACCGTTATATATGCATCCGGATAATTTTTTCTCAACTCCCGAATCATCGGGCTCAACAAAATTACATCACCCAGATTATTCTGCGTAACTACGAGAATCTGTTTTACTCCGCCGGTTTCTTCCCTAAAACCGAATTCACTCAGTACCTCTTCCGTTTTTGAGGCAAAGTCAGGCCAGGCATCAATATCTTCGTGAAGATTCCTTCCTTCAAGGCACGCTGTCAATTTTTCTTCAAGCAGCAGCATATCTTCCTCTTTCACTTGCTTCTCCTCCGTGTCTCAGTTTATTTTCCTGCACCATTTTGCAAGTGTTCGGAACATCCCCTCCGGATCTATGGGCTTTGAAATATGCGCATTCATTCCTACGTCATGGCAATGCTGAATATCCTCAGGATAAGCGTCAGCAGTCATAGCAAGAATAGGCAGCTTCTTTGCGTCCTCCCTGTCCAGTCCTCGGATATACTCTGTAGCTTCATATCCGTTCATGCGCGGCATCCTTATGTCCATGAGGATACAGTCGTATGTATTGATTTCCGACTCCTTAAATTTCTGAACACCTTCCAACCCGTCCTCTGCGCAGTCAACCTTGAATCCTTTATCCTCAAGCAGAGTCTTTGCTATTTCCATATTAAGCATGTTGTCTTCAAAAAGCAGCAGCCTGAAACCGGTAAAATCCACGTTGTCTATCTGAATTTCTTCTTCCTGTATTTCTGTTTCCCTAAACTCAATCGGAAGCAGAACAGTAAACTTAGTTCCGAGCCCCTGTTCACTCTCGACCTCGATATAACCGTTCATTTTTTCAATCACGCGTTTGACTATGGAAAGGCCCAGCCCTGTACCGCCGTAAATATTTTTCGTCAGCGCATTATGCTCCTGCATGAACGGTTCGAACATTTTCGCCATGAACTCCCTGCCGACACCAATACCGGTATCCTGCACTACAATACGTGTATTACATTCTTTGATAGGCGTATTGAGAATTTCAAAGACGAATATTACAGTGCCCTGCTCAGGAGTGAATTTCACCGCGTTAGACAATAGGTTCAGCATTATCTCCTGCATCTTGAGCTTGTCAACAAAAACAGACACATGCAGATCCTGCGGAATATCCGTAACGAAATGCACCTGTTTCTGTTTCGCTGATACACGGACAGGAACAACCACCTCGTCAATAAGAGCATTCAGAGGTACTTCCTCCGGGTGCATCATATTCTTGTCGCTGTCCAGACGTGAAAGCTCAAGCACATCGTTTACAAATGACAGCAGCAGCTTTCCCGATGAATCAATTTTCTTCAGATAATCAAGGCGCTGTTCCATATCCTCTGTATCAAGTGCGAGACGTGTAAAGCCCAAAATACCGTTCAAAGGAGTTCTCATATCGTGGCTTATTCCTGCCAGGAACATTGTCTTTGCTTCGTCTGCCTGATGCGCAGCTTTAAGAGCATCGTTCAGCTTTTGTACGCGCTCCAATTCTCTGCGGTATTCTCTTGTGATGTCCTGTCTGCAAAGGAATACATACTGCCGTCCCGAATCAAGAAAGCAGAATCTGACCAGCTTGCGGTGAAGCTGTCCGTCTTCCTCATAATTCAATGCATATTCATAGCTGGTATCAGTCTGAAGCGCCGCCTTAATACGCTCATATGAAAGAGCGGCTATTGCTTCATCCCTTTCCGCTGCAGGTACATGCGCACGCACACGCTCTCCGAGGTGCATCCAGAGTTCTCCGCTCCAGTTCCTGACGCTTTCCTCTTCCTGAGGAACAGTATCATGCATGAAATATCTTCTGCTTTCCATATCAATTATGCCTATGAGGTCAAAATTCAATTCCTCAAGCAGTGCCATAATTTTCTGGCTTATAACCGACTCCGTAATGTCGTATCCGTACGCAAAACCCTCGATGGAACCGTCCGCCAATGTAAAAGTATTGACAGTCGCAAGAGCCCAAGAGAGCCTGTTGTGGAACGTTTTCCGACGAAATTCAACGGAAAATGTCTGCTCACCCTCACGATGTCTGTTTATAACATTTTTGCGGCCCAGCACATCCTCGATTTTTCTGCGCTCATCCTCATCTATAGCAGACTCCATCATAGACCTGAGGACTCCGTCATAATTCATATCCGATGTAATATTCACGCTTGCAGTTTCCTTCGTTGAATATACAAGCATCTTGTTTTCAGTAAGATTATAGCGGGATTTTACAAAAAGATTCTCCGGGCTTGTCTGCCGCAGCATGGTTTTCTCACGGCGGTAGTTCTCCATGAGACGCATTTCTGCCGTAATATTCTGCGTCATTCCATACCACTGAACAGGCTTTCCGTCAGCATCATGATAGACGAGATATGTAATACGCTCAAATCGCTTTTCATTGTCTCCCGGCAGATTGAACTCAACATCAATAGAGCCTGATTCACCGTTCCTTACAGCACGGTAAAAATCGAGATATTTCCCACGGTCTTTTTCAGCTATATGCCCTACGACCTCATCGGGGATAAGCACAGTATCCCTGCCCAGCCCGTAATTTTTCAGCGATGCCTCAAGATTTGCCGTCTTAATGAAATACGCCCTGCGGGTCTCGGCATCATATTCCCAGACAAGAATATGCGCCTTCTCAAGTACTCTTTCAAGGACACGGCGCTCAGCCTTCTGCTTGCGCTCCATCTCCTTTTCTTCAGTAATATCCGTGTAGCTCACATAATAATGAGCTCCGGCGCTGTAAACAACCCGGCGTACAACAACATAAAAAGAGCCGAATCCTACCCCGGCTTTTTTTCTTATATGAAGAATCCCGTCAGTTTCGTCACGGCCTGTTTCTTCCATTTCCAAAAGAGTTTTTCTGAGCCATTCACGATCCTCGGCTTCAAGAAAAAGATGTATGGTATCCACAGGCTCTCCGCTGAGCGCTTCCGAGGGGATTCCCGTCATCATGGTAAAATACCGGTTGACAAAAACACATACGAATTCCCCTGAATAAAGCTGATACATGCAGAGTCCTGCCGGAACATTCTCAAGAATATGTGTAAGACGTCCGTTCTCTGTCTGCTGTCTGCGTTCCTGTGTAACATCCTCAAAGGACCCCACGAGGCCTACTATCCTGCCGTCCTCATAAAGAGGTGCCTTGCTGGCAACGATATCGCGCACCTCACCCTTTCTGATGCAATGCCCGAATTCGCGGTACGTTGAATTGCCCTGCAGCACCTTCCGCTCATCATCGCGGAACTTATCCACCTCAATATTCCAGCCGAGATCTTCGTCCGTCTTGCCCTGGATAGACTGTACAGACGGAAATCCGTAATAATCCAGAAAAGCACGGTTTGCGCCTATAAAACGTCTGTCCGCATCCTTCCAGAAAATAGCAGCATCAGTAGTACTGAGAACCTTTTCCAAAAGCGAATCAGACCGCTCCCGTGCGCGGCTCTGAGCGCGGTGCATATCCTCCTCTGCAGATACATCAGTACAGGATACATATACAAGACGAGTCCCTTTTTGAGGCTCCCTCAACTTTGCAATAAACCTCAGATAAATCCACCGTCCACTGGAATTATGCACACGAAGGCGCACCGGATAAACAGCCTCCGGGTGCATCTCAACGTATGACAGCATATTCTCAAGCGTAG
This sequence comes from Schwartzia sp. (in: firmicutes), assembly GCF_978017985.1. Lineage (NCBI taxonomy): Bacteria > Bacillati > Bacillota > Negativicutes > Selenomonadales > Selenomonadaceae > Schwartzia > Schwartzia sp. (in: firmicutes). Next base: position 8,730 of record NZ_CDXDFU010000137.1, read on the forward strand.
CCTTATCCTCATCGTGTACCATAAGGTCCGGCCCTGTCGAAGAGTTCCTCAGATACATCCGGTCTATGCCCAAAAACTGGCAATATCCGTCCGTAACCAAAAGCACATGATACTTCCAGCCTATGCGCTGAAAAATGCACATAGCAATTGGAAGACACTCCAAAGACTTTCTCTCTGTCTCAGTGAATTCATAAGGTTTCATGGCGCTGCTCCTTAGAAGTTCCCTAACATCTGACGAATCATTTCCACGCGGTCGACCACAACGTCGGCTATGGAAAGATCCTGCTCCCCTGAGTTTGGATTTCTATACCCTATGCATTTCATTCCTGCGCGCTTTGCGGCTTCGACCCCGAGATGCGCGTCCTCAAGCACAATACATTCCGACGGCTCAACGCCGAGAATCTGTGCCGCCAAAAGATAAATCGCAGGATTTGGTTTTGACTCAGTCAGCTCCTGCCCGCTGACAAAGGCATCAAAATACTCCCTGATTCCCGTCCTGTCCACAACAAGAGATATAAACTCCCTGCTGCTCGAAGATGCTATAGCCGTGAGCACTCCGTTCGCTTTCAGGTGCTTCAAAAGCTCCGGTATCCCTTTTATGGGCTTCAGATCTGTTTTCTCTATCATGGAATCGAAAATCTTATCCTTTGCCTCACACATTTCCTCAATAGGGAGCTCAACTCCGCGTTCCTCCGCGGCCGTTCGGAATGCTGTTCCTCTCTTTGTTCCTGCAAATGTGTCAAGCTCTGCCAGTGATATCTCTATTCCGTACTCATCAAACACCTTTTTCAGTGCCAATGTATGAATCTGCTGAGTGTCAACCAGCACCCCGTCCATATCGAACAAAAAAGCCTTCATCTGTCAAATCTCCGTTCGGTTAGCGGATCGTATCCCTGCTTCAAATGCCATAACGGCTTCCAATACCGCCCCGGAAATACAGCGTGCTTTTTCCGAAACTGAAAAGCAGATACCCGGGTCGTTTCTCGAATCAATCTCCGCTACTAATATATCTTTTGACAGGCATCTGAACCCATCATGAATCAATCCGCGCAGTACGCCCGGGAACGGTGCACGAATCTCCACATTCCTGCCGTTCTCCTCGTCATACAGCTCAGCAATAATATCTCCTGTACGAAGCACGTTTGATATTGTCCTGGGACTTCGTATAACTCCCACAGCTCCTGCAGAAAAAAGGCAGCCCGTTTCGCTCTCGAGGTCTTTAAGATTGCGATTTCTCTGTGCATGGCCTTCATATATGAGCCTCCCAAGATCATGTCCCCGATGAGTCTCAATAACACAGTCAACATCCCTGTGTGCGCAGAAACCTGAACCAAGCCCGATTACATATTCAGCCTTGTACGGTCTTCTGTTTTCTTCCACATCTCCGTTCAGCGTGTTTATAAGAATATGCGGGCGGAATTTTTTTATATATCTTCCGCAGGCATCTACCAGCATAGTTATTTTTTTGCTGCGGAGCAGCTTTTCCGCGGTCTGGACATTTTCCGCACAGTAACAGGTAAGCCGTTCAACGGTTTTTTCACCTTCATACACAGCATCCGCAAAAGAAACCTCCCTGCGTATTGCCGACGGTCTTGCCTTTTCAAGCAGCAGCACTTCATATCCGGAATTATGCATGCGGCACGCAATAGCCGTAGCAATCTCTCCGCCTCCGCGGATAATAATCAAATGCTTCATACAAGCGTCTGTCCCTTCATATCCGAGTTCAACCCTATACACATGCTCATCATATAATATTATTTTACAAAGAAGCATGTATTCCTGCAAGTAAATGCCATTATTCTTTCGGACATAAGTACAAACTTTTGCATTTTACAAAAGAGGCCTCCGTAAAAACATACGGAGGCCTCTTCCATATTCAGCTGTCTTCATAAGGACGTACCCGAAGTGAAAGTCCTTTTTCTTCACAAATTTTTCTGCAAAGTGCAATTTCTCCGTCATCTTCGACGTGGTCAACAACCGTCAGGACAACATTCGGCACATATTTCTTTACATGCTGCGCAAAAGAGAGCATAGCATCAAAAGAACCGATACCAAAACGGCTTCTTGTAAGCTCAAGATAGCGCTGAGCATTGGAAGCATTAAGGCTGATAGAAATCGTATCAAGCAGCCCGCCGCCAAAATCCGGCGCGGTGTCCCGATTGAAATTCAAGTCTGAAAGACCGTTGGTGTTTACTCTTGTCATTACCTCCGGATGAGTTTTTTTCACATAACCCAAAAGCTCTTTGAGGTCATCAAGGCGCATAGTCGGCTCACCAAATCCGCAAAATACAACCTCCGAAATATATTTCCAGGGTGCTGCATCGAGCTCCGCCTTCACAAGCTCTACAGAAGGCTCCTCTTTCAGCCACAGGGAATGTTCCTCCGCCATATGTTTAAGCGTGCGGAGGCAGAAGGTGCATGCGCATGTGCATTGATTCGTAATATTGACATAAATACTCCGCATTCCTTCCGGATGACGGCGCAGGCTCTCCTCAGGCGTGATGTACTCTCCGCCTTTATCTACAGCATATACAATCATTTTCTCATTCTTCTTTCCGAATTTATTTAATTCGTTTCAGTCTTGGTCTTCTGTAAGCACTTTCTTCCTCAGCAGGCGGCGCCGAAGTAACAAGCGTCTTAGGCGGTGCATTTTTACTCCCTATGTTAAACAGGATTCCTACAGCTCCCATACATACAGCAAGAGAAGAGCCTCCGTAGCTTATGAACGGCAGTGGAACACCGACAACGGGGAACCAGCCTCCAACCATGAGCATGTTTGCCGCGGCCTGCCCTACTAGCAGACATATAATGCCTGCCGCAAGTATCTGACCATATGCATCCTTAGCGGAGGTCGCAATTCTCGTTCCATAGTAAGTGAACGCCCCGAAGAGCAGAATCACGCCAAAGGCACCCAAAAAGCCATTTTCCTGGCACCATATTGCAAAGGCGAAGTCCGTATGTGCTTCCGGCAGATAGTGATATTTACTGATACCCTGTCCAAGTCCCATGCCCCAGAAACCGCCTGAACCTATAGCCTGCAGCGACTGAACAATCTGATAGCCGCTGTCTGTTGCATTCTGCCATGGATCAAGCATTGTAAGGACACGTTCAAGACGATATGGCTGTATTATACATATCAACACGCCTGCCGCAGCAATGCAGCCAAGCAAAATAAACTTTGTCTGCCTCGGCATGTTCGAGAGCAGCAGCATACACATAGGAACGCCGATAACAAGAGCGGCTGTCGCGCCGTCCGGTTCACGTTCAATCAGCAAAAACAAAAATGCCAGAACACCCATTTGCGCGTGAAACAGCTGGCATTTCCCTCCAATGGCAACACGGGAGGAAATATATGCTGCCTCAATAAATATGGCGAGCATCTTTGCAAACTCTGCCGGCTGTACCGTTACACCAAGCTGCAGCCAGCGTCTTGCACCATTGACCTCCGTACCTATTATCAGTACAAGTATCAGCATTATCACCACGGCAAGAAATATCCATACAATCCACGACCGCCAGTAATGATAATCTATATATGCCCCCAAAACAAAAAACACAATTCCCACACAGACATTAATTCCGTGCTTGGTCAGAAAGAAATACGGAGTATCGTAATATGTCTCTGACAGCACGAAGCTCGAACTGAATATATTTATCGAGCCTATAATCAGGAGTATTACTACGATTCCGAGAATCGCCTCCCGATCGTTCATCCAGAATTTCCACGAATTATCATCCGCGGAATCCCAGAGCTTCTTCCCATTCATGGGAAGATCACCTCGCAGCGATTGATTTTCTGCCCCAAAAGGCTGAATTTATGTTCATATTCCGTCTCAATGTTATCAGGGCGGTTCTCTGCATGCAAGTCGTATGATACATCCTGCACCTTAAGCCCCACCGCAGCAAATTCCTCCAGTGAATAATCGAACAGAGGACGGTTGTCCGTCTTAAAACGGATACGTCCTCCCGGCACCAGAAGCCGACGGTACTTTTCAAGGAAAGTACGGCAGGTCAGTCTGCGTTTTGCATGGCGCGCCTTCGGCCATGGATCGCAGAAGTTTATATAAAACCCGTCTACTTCGCCCGGGGCAAAAATCGTCTCGATTTCATTGATATCAAAAACAAGCAGCCGCACGTTTGAAAGCTCTTTTTCGCGAACCTTTACAGCCGCCTGATAAAGAACATCCTGCTGTGCCTCTATACCGATGAAATTATGCTCCTGCTCCCGCTCAGCAAGCTGACTGATAAAATCGCCCTTGCCCGTTCCGAGCTCTACATACAGAGGATTGTCATTGCCAAACAGATTACGCCATTTTCCCTTCAGCTCTTCTGTTGCCGGACGGTCCTTCGGGAACACAAAATCATCAAAATCGTGAATTGCCTCATCAATCCACGGCTTTCTCCTTAAACGCAAATGAAACTCTCCTTCTTATGACTTTTCAAGTCCGTATTTCTTAAGATAGCGGTACAGCGTAACACGGCTGACGCTTAAAAGATTTGCAAGACGGCTGACGTTTCCGCCTGCAGCCTTCCATGCCTTCACAAAGACCTCACGGTCTTCCTTCCATTTATTGTCGGGTTTGATATCACCCATAAGACTGATATCATTCGGTCCGATGGTATCACCCTTAGTATTGAAGAACGCATACTCCAGCACGCTCTGCAGCTGTTTGATATTGCCCGGCCAGTCATAGTCATGCAGAACCTTAACAGTCTCAGGCAGTATTTTCTTCGGCTGCATCTGGTGCTGTGCCGCCAGCTCTTTTACGATATGGTCGACCAGCGTCGGGATATCTTCCCGGCGGCTTCTGAGCGACGGTACACGTATAACACTTTTTGATACGATTTCATACAATGTTTTATCAAAAAGCCCACGCTCAGTAAGACGCTTCAGGTCACTGTCGCATGCGGCAACGATACGGACATCAATGGAACGCTCGACACGTTCGCCGATACGGCAGGAAGTACCGTTCTGAAGATTCTTTGCAAGCTGTGCCGCAATATTTTTAGGCATTTTTTCAACTTCGTCAAGGAAAAGCGTACCTCCCGAAGCAAGCTCGAGGCGGCCCGGATGGCTGCCCTCTGTGTCAAGAACGATTCCGAAAAGCTCCTGCTCCAAAAGCTCGGGGGTTGCATCTCCGCAGCGAAGCGTAATGAGCGGCCCCGCAGCACGCGGACTTGCCTGATGAATACCATGTGCCAGACGCTGCTTGCCTGTGCCGGATTCACCCTGAATGAGCACATGATGCTTATTCTTTGCAACACGCGCTGCCTTATCCTTCATTGCCGCAAAGGTCGTGCCTTCACCCACCATTGAATTCAGGCTGTATTTCGCAGTATAGCCTGCCGCGTGCGCAACAAGTGTACGCAGATCTTCAATAGGCATGGAAACGACAACAACGCCGGATACTGCCTGGTCTATGTCACGTCCGAGAGGAACAGCCGTTGTTATATCCTCATAGGTTTTTGCCTGCGTAATCCACGTTACTTCCTTGTTATGGGACGGTACTCCACGGAAGCCGTTATAAATAGGCGTATGACGGTAGTTCATGACCACATCGCTGAGATTCGGCATCTGCCTTTCGTTCTTCTGAGCGCCGATTCCTGCAAGACGTGTAAGTCCAAGCTTATTCGCGTACGCCACGTCGCCGCCCGGCATTACGTGATAAACCGCAAACGGTGTAGCATCCAGAATCGTCTCCTGTGCCTGCAGCCGCTGCATCTGCGAAAGATACGATTCAAGTGATTTTCCAAGACTCAAAAGCATCGCAATGACAGCATCCTGCGGCATCTCCGACTGCTTGACCGCAACAAGTGTCATCATATAGCTGAGTTCTCCGTTCATATAGACAGGCGCAGAGCATGCGTCTCCTCCCTGGCAGTCCTTTACCCACATCTCAGGTCCAAAAAGCCAGAACGGTGTTTCATGCTCCCGTGCAATGGAAATACTCGAAGTTCCGACCTCTTCGATACCGACACGAACACCTTCAATTTCTCCTGCAGTCATCTGGAAATAAGGCAGCGCATAGCTTTTCAACACTACGCAGTCCGAATCCAAAAGCAAAAGACAGAGATTATATTTCTGGAAAAACTCCCTTATGTTTTCCACCATTACTTCAAGGTATTTTATAGCTTCCTTATGCTGGTCCTGCAGCATACGAAAATCCTCTGTATCAAGTTTATGCCCCGTGAACATTGTATCCGACTGGACATTCAGCTTTTTGCTCTTCATCCAGGATTCCGCTACCCACGGATGCACGTTCGGGTCTATTATGCCTTCCTTACTGTATTTTTCATAGTAAGTCAATAATTTTTCACGGCTTCTGTGTTCTCGTATCATGTTCGTTTATTCCTCGCTTTCTGTATCGTTTTTCCCAATCATATATATTTTTTATTGTACCAGTCTCCGATAGTATCTGCAATTATTCACAGTAAAAAACTTTACAAAAATATAAAATTTCTCACGATTTTATGTCAAATTGTAAAACGCACTCCACTGCCCTTCCGTTTTTGCACAATTCATATTTTTTCTTACCCATGCAAAAGGAAAGTATGGTATAATTCATTTCTGGTTGAGTATTTTTAAAGATTGGTGGTTTATTTCATGGCAAAACAGTTCAAACGCATCCGCAAAAACATCAACGCAGCTCATGAGCTTGAAGAAGAAGATAAGCTTGTCGAGGCTCCGAAGCCCCGCCCCTGGGAAAACATTATCCTTGTTGTTGTCATCTGCCTTACGCTGTTCCTTCTCGCGTCCGGCTGGGATATGATGGACAACTGGAACCGCGGAATGTACGCATCTCTCGCTGCAGCACTCATACTCATGTATGTGCAGCGCAAGCATGCGGATAAGCTCTCTGCTTCCGTAGCTCCGTGGCTTAATCGTGGAATTTTCCTCTTTATTTCCCTTTCGCTCTGTCTGTTCGGCTGTGTCATTTATTTACAGCACTTTGCTTCATAAAATATCCGCACGGCAAAAGAAAAACGCCGGCAAGGCTTACGCCTTCGCCAGCGTTTTTTTATTTCTGTCAGCCAGCCAAAAATTTTTCCCAGATAATGATGATTAAAACTCCCGGTATACCGCAGATACCGGCAAAGAGAGCCTTAAGTATCGTTATCTTTATACCGAGTCCGAAGAAATTGGCAACGAACAGCATAAATGCACCTACGACACTGTTCGAAACGAATTTCATCATCAGTTCAATCGGAAGTTTAATCAGCTTTGTTATGACGCATATCGCCAAAATACCCACCGCACAAGCAACAACAAGCGATGAATCAGGCCCGCCTATAGCAGAAGCTGCATCCATAATTATTCCTCCTTAAGCGCAGAATCAAAGCTCCACGCGATTTTCCATGGCTTTTGCGAGAGTGACCTCATCAGCGTACTCAAGGTCTCCTCCTACAGGCAGCCCATGGGCAATACGCGTCACACGGATACCCATCGACTTCAGCAGACGCGCAATATACATTGCGGTCGCTTCACCTTCCACATTAGGATTTGTCGCCATGATAATCTCTTTTACCTCACTTGACTGAAGGCGCACGAAAAGCTCACGGATACGGAGTTTTTCCGGTCCGATTCCCTCCAGCGGAGAAAGGGCTCCATGAAGCACATGGTATACCCCGTGATAGTCATGCATACGCTCCATCGCAGCGACATCCTGCGGCTGCTCCACAACACAGATAGTTGTGTGATCCCGCTTTTCGCTGGCACAAATCTCACATGGATTACGGTCGCTGAGATTAAAGCACGTTGTGCAAAACCCGATTTTTTCTTTTGCCTCAACAATAGCGCCGGCAAGTGCTTTCGCTTTTTCGGGCTCCATGTCGAGCACATGGTACGCAAGCCGCACAGCCGTTTTGGGGCCTATGCCCGGAAGCGCCCGGAAATGCTCAATGAGCTTTGCCAGCGGCGCAATATACTGCATCAGATCATTCCCGGCGGGAGTCCGAGTCCGCTGGTCAGCTTATTCATCTCAGCGCTCATCATCTCGTCAACCTTTTTCATGCACTCATTAACTGCCGCAGAGATGAGGTCCTGAAGCATCTCTACATCCTCAGGGTCAACTGCCTCCTTGGCTATCGTAAGGGACTGAACCACCTTGTCCCCGTTCATGACTACTTTAACTACACCGCCGCCCGAGGAAACCTCGACCGTTTTCTTTTTCAGTTCTTCCTGCATCAGCTTCATCTGAGACTGAAGCTTCTGTACTTTTTTCATCATGGCGCCCATGTTGCCCATGCCGCCGCCCATTCCACCGTACATAAATGGTATTCTCCCTTCCATACCCTTTCGGGCAATAAACATACATATCTTAGAATATCAAAGTCTTCTTTTTCCGTCAATCCCGTGCTCATTCCTCAGGCGGAACCGGCGGCATATCCTCTTCGTCAGGGAACGGCGCATCTTCGTCCGTCGGAAGCGGTATGTCCTCTTCCTGAGGAGGTGCTTCCATATCCACGGAAGAGGCTTCCCCCTTATTCTCCTGAACCTCCACAAAATGATTCCCAAATACCGCCATGGCCGTATCCATCTGCTTACGCGCATCGGGGCTCATGGATTCTATATCCTTCTGCACCTGCTGCTCAAGCGGAGACTTTTCTTCCGGCTTTTTCTTCGGCATAGGACGCGGCGCCTGCGGAGTCAAATCCCCCGCGACCTCGCACACCAGCCGCATGGGCTGCCCTGTAATAAGTGCAAGGCGCGACTCAACAAGGCCTTTATAATCGTCCTGCTCAAGCCGTCTCACCAAAAACGGACTGCGCATGAAAACGCGGAACATTCCCTTGTTCCAGCCTCCAAACTGCCCACGCGACAGGAAATCTCCAATGAGCTTATATTTCGGCTCCGAGGATATATTTGCAAGCAAATCCTGCCACAGCTTCTGCCCTTCCGGAGATATCTTCAGCTGTCCTGCCGGCACATTGCCCGGTGCAGATACAGCCGGGTGCACCGCTGTCTTTTTTGCGGCACCCGGCATACCGGACTGCATAGGCGGAGCCGAATTTACAGGGCGTGCCGCCAAAGCTGCCGAAAGCTCCTGCATCCGCGCCTCCAGCTGTGCAATACGAACCGAATCTGCCCCCTGCACCGCCGCTGCAGCAGATGTACCTATTGCAGCCGTTCCTGCTGTCTGAGGTCTGCATAGCTCAAGAATGGCTGTCTCAACCGCAATACGCGGCTCTGAAGTCCACCTCAGCTCCGATAGCGC
>NZ_CDXDFU010000138.1:0-9859 GCF_978017985.1 Schwartzia sp. (in: firmicutes)
AAAAATTGCGCAGACACCATTTCGGTGCCTGCGCTTTTTTGTTACCCTTTTCAGTTGCCCCAAACCTGTGCCATAAATTCGCTGTAGACAGCATCAAGATGCTGTACAAGAACGCTCAGCATGAGCTGAATCATCTTGCTGTCGAAAGTCTCATCCACAAACGGCAGACATACATCGAGATAAACGATGCCGTCCGGGCGCAGATAATATTTGAAAATCTTGAATTTCGTATTGAGCTCGTTAAGGTACGTGCGAATCTTTTCCTGCTTGTCACCGGCGATTCCCGTGACAACCTGCGTACGAATGATAGTAAATACGCTGGTGTCGATGAGAATTGCCATCGGCAGAATCTGTCCTTTTGTTTCAATGCGGGAACGGAAAATCACTGTTTTATATTCATCATCCAAAGACTCAATGCTGAATACATTGATATTGTTATCTACCAGGAAATCCTGAAATTTCAAAGCTTTGGCGTTTTTCTCAACACCGCCGCCGGACTTCATTGCAACTTCTTCAGCCTCTTTTTCGATGAGTTCATCATCTTTTTTTTCGACTTCTTTCTTTTCCTTTGCAGCCATCTTGAAACACTCCTTCCTTATCAGAGTAGGACTTTGTGAGAGAGATTTACACGGCCCTGACGGTCGATTTCAATTACCTTGACCTCAAGCTCATCACCGATGTTGACGACGTCCTCTACCTTCTCAACGCGGTTCTTGTCGAGCTGCGAGATATGGCAGAGACCTTCTTTGCCCGGAAGCACTTCGACGAAAGCACCGAAGTTCATGATGCGCGTAACCTTTCCTTTGTAAACGGCACCGACCTCAACCTCACGGACAAGCTCTTCGATGATGGCAACGGCTCTCTTTGCAGCTTCCTGGTCCGTTGCGGAAATGCGAATCGTTCCATCCTCTTCGATATCAATCTGTGTTCCTGTCTCGTCGACGATTTTCTTAATCATCTTGCCGCCCGGTCCGATAACCGTGCGAATCTTATCAGTCTTAATATGCATCGTCGTGACGCGCGGTGCGTACGGCGAGAGGTCTGCTGCAGGCTCGGAGATGCATTCCATCATCTTGCCCATGATGAATTCGCGGCCGCGTTTTGCCTGTGCAAGAGCAGAGGAAAGAATCTCACGGGTAATGCCGGCAATCTTGATATCCATCTGGATAGCCGTAACACCGACCTCGGTACCTGCTACCTTGAAGTCCATATCGCCGAGAGCATCTTCCATACCCTGGATATCAGTGAGGATTGTGTATTCCTCGCCTTCTTTTACAAGACCCATAGCTACGCCTGCAACCGGACGTTTGATAGGAACACCGGCATGCATGAGGGAAAGCGTACTTCCGCAGACACTGCCCATGGAGCTGGAGCCGTTGGACTCAAGAACCTCAGAAACGAGGCGCAGCGTGTACGGGAACTCTTCCTCACTCGGAATGACCGGAACCAGCGCGCGCTCAGCCAGAGCACCATGACCGATTTCACGGCGTCCCGGGCTGCGGATAGGACGAGCCTCACCAACGCTGTATCCCGGGAAGTTGTACTGGTGAATATAACGCTTGGATTTCTCCGTTCCAAGGCCGTCAAGCACCTGCTCCTCGCTAAGAGAACCGAGTGTCGTAACAGTCAGAATCTGTGTCTGACCGCGTGTGAAAAGTCCGGAACCATGTGCGCGCGGAAGAATACCGACTTCGCAGCTTACAGGACGCACTTCATCAAGCGCACGTCCGTCCGGACGAATCTTCTCATGTGTAATCATATGGCGCACGATATCTTTTTCAACATCATGCAGAACCTGTGCGATTTCCTTTGCGGAATCAGGATACTCCACAAGGAAATGCTCCATCGTGTCGGCATTGACGACAGCGATATCCTCGTCGCGCTGAAGCTTGTCCGGATTGCGGACTGCCTGATCGAGACGTGCTGCGGCGTAGTCACGGATTCCTTTTTCAAGTGCTTCAGGAATCTCAAACAGCTTCATGGTGCGTTTTTCCTTGCCGCATGCAGCCATGATATCTCTCTGGAACTCAACAATACGCTGAATTTCTTTGTGACCGAAGAGAATTGCCTCAAGAACAACCTCCTCAGGAAGCTCATTTGCGCCTGCCTCAACCATCATAACGGCGTCATGTGAGCCTGCAACCGTGAGGTTCAGGTCAGAAACCTTGCGCTGCTCAACTGTCGGGTTAATAACAAACTGACCGTCTACACGGCCGACGCGTACACCTGCAATCGGTCCGTTAAACGGAATATCCGAAACGCAGAGTGCGCAGGATGCACCAATCATTGCCGCGATTTCCGGCGGGTTATCCTGCTCAACGGACATAACCGTTGCAACGATCTGAACATCGTTACGGAAGCCCTTATTAAAAAGCGGGCGAATCGGACGGTCAATAAGACGTGCGCAAAGAATAGCGGAATTACCCGGACGTCCCTCACGTTTGATGAAGCCTCCCGGAATCTTTCCGACTGCGTACATCTTCTCCTCATAATCAACCGTCAGCGGGAAAAAGTCCACGCCTTCGCGCGGTTCTTTCGAAGCCGTCGCCGTTACCAGCACTACTGTGTCACCGTAGCGTACGAGAACGGCACCATTTGCCTGCTTCGCCATTTTTCCATTCTCAATGACGAAGGAACGGCCGCCCACTTCCATTTCAAAACTCTGCATCTTCTGTCTTCCTCCTATGCTATTTCCTTTATATGTATAAATCTTAACTCTTAAATATTCTACACCTAAATTGAAAAATCCTCTATAAAAATAAAATTTTCATAAAAAAAGCGAGGCAAAAGCCTCGCTTTTTCGGATTACTTACGGAGATTCAGTTTTGCGATGATGGAACGATAACGCTCAATATCCTTGTTGTAGAGATAGCTGAGCAGACGGCGGCGATGACCAACCATCTTCAGAAGGCCGCGGCGGGAATGATGATCCTTTTTGTGCTCCTTCAGATGTTCCGTCAGGTATGCGATACGAGCCGTAAGAACAGCAATCTGAACTTCCGGGGAACCTGTGTCACCCTCGTGAACTGCATACTTTGCGATGATTTCCGATTTTGCTTCCTGTGTTAACATTTTCTTCCTCCTAAAAACATGTACTTCATCCAACATCCAAGGCAGCGTCGGAGTACCTCGCTGTCTTCGCTGCGGACGTATTAAAACCTAAAATATTATAATGCTTCAGTTCAAGGTTTGTCAATGAGAAACTTTGAACTCATACAGCTGTATTGTCGGCGTACCTGCGGAATATTTCATCAGATGCCGCCTTATCCTTTTCCATCTGCGCTATAAGTGCTTCAACCGAAGCAAATTTTTCTTCTCCCCGCAGATGCTCAAGGAACTCAACCATAATTTTCTTTCCGTATAAATCGCCTGAGAAATCCAGCACATGCACCTCAAGCCGCGGCTCCATTATACCAAATGTAGGATTCGAGCCGATATTGGCGGCGCCACCGTAAGGCTTCCCGTCTATCGACACCCTTACTGCATATACACCCTTCGGCAGTGAAACAGAGGTTTTGGATAGCTCAAGATTCGCCGTAGGGAATCCCAAAAGCCGTCCCCGCTTATCTCCATGCATGACCTCTCCGTATGCAGAGACAGGATGCCCCAGCCACAGGTTTGCTGCAGCGAGATTGCCGTCAAGAATATGCTTTCTTATGCCAGTACTTGATATCATCTCGCCATTCTCATATACAGGTGAGCATATCTCTGCTTCAAACCCGTAATTTTTTCCTTCCTCAGCCAGTGTCTCCGCACGTCCGGCCCCAAAACGTCCAAACGTATAATTCGGCCCGGCGGTTACAAATGACGGGGCAAGATATTTCTGCAGCAGGGTAAGAAATGCTTTAGGCTCTGTGCCTGCTATTTCCTTTGTAAAAACAGGTTCAAAAAGCAGATCTACCCCCATACCCGACAGATGCATACGGCGTACCTCTTCATTTTCAATTAGAAGAGGCGCTTTTTCGGGAGAAACAACAGAACGCGGGTGATTGGAAAACGTAAATACGACCGAAGGTACGCCTCTTTCTTTTGCATACTCAACAGCCTTACGGATAACAGCCTTATGTCCGCGATGAAGACCGTCAAATGTTCCGAGGGCACATGCTCCGTGCATCCATTTTTCCGATAAATCCTTCCAATCCGAAATAAGCTCCATGTTCTCCCCTCCTTTCAGACGCGGTACATTTTATCCGGGTAAACCGAAGCATTGTCCGCGTTGTATTTTCCTATACCGAGAAATTCTTCTCCGCCATAAAGTCTGATACGCTGCCCGTCCGAAAACTTCACCTTTGTGTCGTGATTCGGCAGACCATTCTTCATTGCCGCGATGCGGTGTGACGGAACATCATACCGTTCCAGATGAAGAAGATATGCCTCCGGTGCCTGCAGTGCTTCCTCGCCGAGCTGCTCAAGCTCTTCAGGAGATACTGAGTCCGCAAGATGAAATTCACCTACGCGGGTACGAAGCAGAAATTCCATAGTCGCCGGAACTCCCGCAGCTCTTCCGATATCCCTGCATATAGAGCGTATATACGTCCCCTTTGAGCAGTCTATATCCAAAAGCAGCCCTTTTTCACGCTTCTCCAATACCTCGAGACGATGAATCGTCACCTGACGGGACGGTATCTCCACAGAAAAATTGCGGCGGGCCAAATCACATGCCCGCCGCCCATTAATCTTCACTGCCGAATACACAGGCGGAACCTGATCTATCGTTCCAGTCTGTGAAAGAACGGCTTTCTGTATGGTTTCATCATCCGGCATCGGCGCGTCAGAGCTTTCAACGACCTCACCGAGGTCATCGCCGCTGTCCGTCTCGATTCCGAAAAGAAGCTCGGCACGATATGACTTGGATACCTCGTCGAGATATTCGATGAGTCTTGCAGCCTTTCCCACCGCAACGGGAAGAACTCCCGATGCTCCCGGGTCCAGTGTGCCCGCATGACCGACACGTTTCACATTCAAAATCCTGCGTACATAGCTCACAGCGTCATGTGATGTCATGCCGGGCGGCTTCAAAAAATTGATGAATCCGTCCTTCATGCTTCCAAAGCCCTCTCAATCGCTTCAAGAATCTCTTTCTTTGCTTCAGGCAGTGCCATTTTCAATGTACAGCCTGCCGCACGGATATGACCGCCTCCGCCGAACTCACCTGCAACCTTGCTCACATCGAGTCCTTTGGAGCGCATACTGACTCGGCAAACGTTTTCGTCTACGCATTTAATAAGGACGGCAACATCTACACCCTCGATAACACGCACCATATCTATAAAGCCATCGGTAGACTCAATATTCTGCATGAGTTCCCACCCGAGGAAAAGTCCCGCCACACGTCCTCCGGCTGTAACCTCCATTGTCTGAAGAGCTGCCATCTGTCCGCGCACGATTGCCTCGGATTTTGCCTCCGTTGCCTCAGAGACAACATTCGGCTGAACACCCGCGTCAATCAGTGCCGCTGCGGCACGCATAGTGGAAGAACGCGTATTGGAAAACTTGAAGAAGCCCGTGTCCGTAGCAAGACCGGTATAGAGCGGAAGAGCAATATCCAGCGTAATATCCGCCTTAAGCTCCGTCAGTATCTCATATACCATCTCGCAGGCTGCCGCACGTTTTTCAATAAAGATATAATCAGCCATCTCATTGTTTGAAATGTGATGGTCGATATTGAGTACAGGAAGACCTTTTGCAATCTCCGCTACACCCTCAATACGGCTGGTATCCGTATCAATAATGACAAGAAGGTCTGCGCTGCCCTTGTAATCCGCAGGACGCAGAATCGCATCATACCCCGGAAGAAATGCCATGTTCTTCGGCAGCTTGTCGTCAATAACAACATCTGCTTTTTTCCCCGCGGCTCGCATATAAGCGCAAAGCGCGAGGGTAGAACCTATAGCATCCCCGTCAGGGCTGACGTGTGCAGTGATGATAACCGAATTTGCTTTACGGAGGCATTCTGCCGCCTCGTTAAGCCCGATCTTCTTCCCCATCGTCATGTCCTTCTTCTTTTTCTATTTTGAGCAAAAGTTCCTGGATATGCGCACTGTAAGCAAGCGATGTATCAAGCGCGAAGGTGAGCTCCGGCGTATAACGCAGGCGCACACGGCTTCCCAGCTCGCGGCGTATATACCCCGAGCTGCTTTTAAGCCCCTTCCAGCAGTCCTTCATCTGCTCTTCACTGCCCATAAGGCTCACAAAGACGCGCGCGTTCCTCAAATCCGGGGAACAATGCACATCAGTAACCGTGACAAATCCGATACGCGGATCCTTCACGTCCTGCAGGAGAATCTTGCTTATCTCCTGCTTCATGAGCTCCTGGACCTTTTCCATTCTTAACTGTCCCATATTTCCTTAGTTCTCCTGGCTGCGTTCTGCCTTTTCATTCAATTCCGTGATGGAAGTTGCGATTTCCTCCATCGTGTAAACCTCGAGAATATCGCCTTCCTTGTAGTCACGGAAATCCTTGATTGTAAGACCGCACTCGTAGCCTGCTGCGACTTCCTTAACATCGTCCTTGAAGCGGCGCAGGGAGTCGATTTCTCCGTCATGCACAACGACATTGTCGCGAAGAATGCGGATTTTCGATGTGTTCTGAACCTTACCTTCAAGTACATAGGAGCCTGCAACAAGCACCTTCGAGAATTTCATGACCTGACGAATCTCGACCTTGCCTGTAATTACCTCTTTATATTTCGGCGCAAGCATACCGGACATAGCCGCCTTGACATCGTTCAGCGCGTCGTAGATGACCTGATACGTGCGGATATCGACTTTCTCCGTATCTGCTACCTTACGTGCGTTTGCATCCGGACGGACGTTGAACGCGATAATGATAGCGTTTGCTGCCGAAGCAAGCATAACATCGGACTCATTGACGGCACCGACGCCGGAATGAACGATAGCTACGCGGACTTCGTCGTTTTTATTGAGCTGCAGCAGTGAGCTGTTGAGAGCCTCAACAGAACCCTGTACGTCAGCCTTGATAACAATATTGAGGTCCTTGATGCTTCCTTCCTGAATCTGCTGGAAGAGGTCATCAAGAGATACCTTCTTGGATTTGATAAGCTCCGTACGCTGTTTCTCGATACGTTTCTCAGCAATGGAGCGTGCAAGCTTCTCTTCCAGAACAGCGAGCTGGTCGCCTGCTGCCGGAACGTCCGAAAGGCCGAGAACCTCGACCGGCATGGACGGGCCTGCCTTTTTAACTTCCTCACCGCGGTCGTTGATCATAGCGCGAACTCGGCCAAACGCCGTACCTGCGATGATGGAATCACCAATGCGGAGCGTACCTGACTGTACGAGAACCGTAGCAACGGCGCCGCGGCCTTTATCAAGCTGTGCTTCGATGATGACACCGCGTGCTTCGCGGTTCGGGTTTGCCTTGAGCTCCTGAACCTCTGCAACGAGCAGAACCATCTCAAGAAGGTCATCAATACCCATCTGCTTCTTTGCAGAAACCGGAACCATAATTGTATCTCCGCCGTATTCCTCCGGCACGAGACCGTACTCCATGAGCTCCTGTTTTACGTGATCCGGATTTGCGCCCGGTTTATCAATCTTGTTGATAGCAACGATAATAGGAACCTTAGCAGCCTGTGCGTGGTGAATAGCCTCGATTGTCTGCGGCATAACACCGTCGTCCGCAGCAACTACGAGAATAGCAATATCCGTTACCTGTGCGCCGCGTGCACGCATAGCCGTGAATGCTTCGTGACCCGGTGTATCAAGGAATACAATTTTCTTGCCCTTGCAGTTGACCTGATAAGCACCGATACGCTGCGTGATACCGCCGGCCTCATGCGCGGAAACGGAGCTTTTGCGGATAACATCGAGAAGTGATGTCTTACCATGGTCAACGTGACCCATAACCGTAACGACAGGCGGACGAAGAACCAATGTCTTCGGATCGTCCTCAATCTCCGGAATCTCCGTCGGATCAGTTTCCGGCGGCAGCGCCTCAGTCGTTACACCGAACTCACTTGCTACGAGCTCAGCCGTATCATAATCAATCTCCTGATTGATTGTAGCCATTACACCCATGAGGAAGAGCTTCTTAACAACCTCCGCTGCCGTGCAACTCATCTTGCTGGCGAGGTCTTTGACAATGATAGACTCACCGATTTTGATGTGCGTCGGACGTGCAATCTCCACCTTCGGTGCCTGCTGCTCATGACCGCGGTTCTTGCGGTTCTTCTTATTGCCGCGGTCACGGTTTCCGTTAAAGCCGTTGCGGTTGTTATTATTTTCGAAACGGTCGCCGCCCTTATTGCGGAAGTTGTTATTACGTCCGCCGTTCTCGTGGTTGCTGCGATTTCCGTTATTTCCGTTGTTGCTGAAATTTCCGTTATTCATACCGTTCTTACGATGACTTCCATTATTTCCGGACTGACGATTATTCTGTCCGCCCTGTCCTGCATTCTGACGCATGCCGCCGTTATTCTGAGGGCGGCGGTCATTGTTCTGCCCCTGCGCATTGTGACCGAATCCGTTTCCACCCGGACGGTTCGCATGCTGCTGACGATTGCGGTCCATATGCTGCTGATTACCGCCTGCATTATGGGCATGCTGAGCATTATGTCCGTTCTGCTTCGCTGTATGCTCCTGTCTGCCTGCCTGCGGCTTCTGCTGCACGCCCTTCTGAGGCTGTGCGTTTCTCTGCTGCTGCGCAGTTTTCTGAGGCTGAGCTGCTTTTGGAGCCTGAGGTTTTTCTTCCTTCTTGCTCAAAAGGCTCTGCAGGAGCTTCTTCTCCTCATCGCCTACGCTGCTCATATGATTTGCTACTTTATGTCCATTCTTTTCCAATAAGTTTAAAACTACCTTGCTTTCCGTATGAAATTCTTTTGCCAACTCATAAACTCTGTATTTCGACATAGAGCCACCTCCGTATATTTCATTGATTGCTCTCCAAACGTTTCTTTAACGCGTCACTAAAACCCTGATCCAAAAGAACCGCCGCCGCACGCTGCTCCTTGCCTATAGCGCTGCCCAGCGACTCCTTGTCCATTACTTCACAAACCGGAATGCCTGCTTTTTCAGCCAACCCTGTGTAAAGCTTTTTCGTTTCATCTGCAGCATCCTTGGCCAAAAGAAGAAATCTTGCCTTTTT
This sequence comes from Schwartzia sp. (in: firmicutes), assembly GCF_978017985.1. Lineage (NCBI taxonomy): Bacteria > Bacillati > Bacillota > Negativicutes > Selenomonadales > Selenomonadaceae > Schwartzia > Schwartzia sp. (in: firmicutes). The sequence continues at coordinate 9,104 of NZ_CDXDFU010000138.1, forward strand.
CTTTTCAAATGCCTCACGCACCGCCGTATCACCGGACGCAACACGTCCCGCACGCTGTGCCATGCTCAGAAGATTAACGATCTTTTCATCCTTCATCGGTCTTACCTTTTTCAAATTCCTCACGGAGCTGCTTCAGCACTTCCGCGCTGACCTCGCCCTGAAACGATTTCTGAAAACGATGCGCTTTCACAGCAGCATCAAAGCACTCAATCTTATCGCAGACATATGCTCCGCGGCCGGATTTCTTTCCGGTACGGTCCACGGAGAATGTTCCCTCCGGACTGCGAACGATGCGAATCAGTTCTTTTTTCGGGTGTACTGTCTGACATCCGATACAAAGACGCTGTGGGATTTTTTTAACTGCCGTCATTCGGCATCCCCCTCCGCAGAGAATGACTCCTCACTCGTAACTTCTACAACATCCATCGTGTCGTCGATATCCTCGTCAGCCGCCTGGGACTCGCTCTTGATATCAATCTTCCAGCCCGTCAGCTTGGCAGCCAGACGTGCGTTCTGACCTTCCTTGCCGATAGCCAGCGACAGCTGATAATCAGGTACAACAACACGGGAAATCTTTTCATCTTCGTTGACCGCAACGGAAACAACCTTCGCAGGACTCAGCGCGTTTGCAATAAAGCGCGCGGAATCAGCGTTCCATTTAACTATATCGATTTTCTCATTGCGGAACTCATCAACGATAGCCTGTACGCGGAGACCTTTATGGCCTACGCATGCGCCTACCGGATCCACGTCCTC
>NZ_CDXDFU010000139.1:0-5374 GCF_978017985.1 Schwartzia sp. (in: firmicutes)
CATGGGCTGGTCGGGAGGAACCCCTAAAATGTTAAAGGAATCAATCATGCCCGAAATCGTACCGAGCAGCCCCAAAAGCGGAGCAAGCGTAACAATCATCGAAAGATAGTTGAGCCGCGCACGAAGCTTCATTGCCGCCTCACCGTAGGCAGCCTCCACCGCGAGCTTCACATCGTTTCCGGATGCATCAGCGCGTTTTCCCGCGTCCAAAAGGAACGCTGCCACATTGTCGCCCTCTGTCGCTATAGAAGCAAGTCCCTTGCGGGCCGTTCCCGCGATGCTCTGAAGAGACGTCTCCGCTCCCGCTGCCGCCCGCCTGTAATAGAGCCATCTGTCTATGGCAATCGCCGCCACCGACAGAGAACACAGCAGAAGGAGGTACATCACCGGGCCTCCCTTCTGAAAAAGCTCCATGCTGTTCAAAAGAAAAATCCCCTTTCACGTCAATCTTTATCAAAAACCTTAATTTCGCAATCTTCAATAAAAATGATTCTCATAAGCAAACGATAATCATTTTCAGAAAACAGTTAAAATGTAACACAGGTCTTTTGCAAAGTCAATGGATAAACGCAAATTTATGAAAATAATTCTCATTTGTGATATACTGACGAAAGAAAATTCAAATGAACAAATCATAAAAGGAGCTGTCCTGCCTTGTCAGAGAAAAAAATTCTTACTGCCATCGCTGTTTTTCTGCTTCTGCTGTGCTTCGGCTGCCGCACAGCAGACAAAGCGCCTCTCCACGCCGAACGCACCGCAAAAGCTTTCGGCACCACAGTGCGTTTCACCGCAGATGGAGAAAACCCCGAAGCTGTCATTGATGAATGCCTGGAAAGACTCAACATCATAGCAAAGGATTTTTACCCCAAAAATCCCGAAGGCAGCATTGCACGGCTGAATGCCGCCGCAGGCAGCGGAGAGTGGATTGCGCTTTCTCCCGAGGCCTGGCACGTCCTCGCAGTTTCTCAAAAATACTCCGGGCTTACCGACGGCGCATGGGACATCACAATTGCCCCTCTGACCTCGCTTTGGCGTAAATCCTTCGCCAACAGCATGCCTCCGGCAGAGGAAGATATCGCGGCAGCAAAGAAAAATGTCGGCTGGAAAAAGCTTGAGCTCCGCGAATCGGACAAAACCGCCCGCCTCACAGAGCAAGGCATGAGCATAGACCCGGGAGGAGCCTTTAAGGGCTTCGCCCTTGATGAATGCCGCCGCATTTACGCAAAGCACAGCGCCACGGGGCTTATTGACCTCGGAACAAGCTCCATTGCTGCCGCAGGAGGCAAAACGAAGGAAGCGCCCTTCCGCGTGGCGCTCCGCCATCCCAGAAAAGAAGCTCCCGACAGTCTCGGCATTGTTCCGCTGAAGGACTCCGTACTCTCCACCTCGGGAGACTATGAGCATTACTTTATCTCCGACGGCATACGCTATCATCATATTCTCGACACACAGACGGGCTTGCCCGCACAGACCGGACTTTCCTCTGTCTCGCTGAAAATCAAAGCCGACGGCAAAGACACAGGGCTTGTGTCCGACATACTCTCTACAACCTTCTTCGTAATAGGCACAGAAAAGAGCCGCGCACTGCTGCCCTCACTCCCGGTTCATGTCGAAGCGGTTTTCGCGGATGAACATGGAAACATCGCAGACATATTCGGAAATATATTGGAAAAATAACACTGACCTGAGCAATATAAAATGCGCCCCGACTCATCTTGAGCCGAGGCGCATTTTGTATTACTCATCCTTTATTTTATTTTTGTTTATCACACGTTCCTTCAGCCAGCGCTTCAGCAAAAATGCGAGTGCATACGGAAATGTAGCAAATTTCCCGTTCCATCCGATATTTGCATCCGCCAATTTTATACCGTAGGCAATATCCTCATACTTATCACCGTCAATCAGTTTGTTCATTGACTTAGATGCACCATTGGATGCCTTTACTTCCACAGGAATGAGATTATCCGCATCACGCAGTAAGAAATCTATTTCCAAAGTTGCGGTATCATTGCGATAAAAATACAAATCATAACCCTGTTGTCTGAGCATTTGAGCAACTATATTTTCAAACAGCGCGCCTTTGTATACTCCTAAATTTTTATTTAATCGCAAATCTGTCTGTGATTCTTCATCAAGACTTGCAATCAGAAGTCCTGTATCGCCGTAATAAAGCCTGTAATTATCAGGATTATAGTTGCCACGCAAGGGAAGTTCCAGATTTTCAACGCAGTAACAGACATTGATTATTCCCGAGTTTATCAGCCAATCACTGACCCCCACATACTCCCGGCTCCTCGCTCCATGCGCCACCTTGCTGATTTGAAATTTTTTGTTATCCTTGCCAAGAAATACCGGTATCTTGCGGTAGACATTCAGGATTTTTCCTTTATCCAATCCTCCCGCATATTTGGTAATATCTTCTTCATAGTCAAGCAACAGCTGATTTTGCAAAGCAAGCGTTCCACTGTAATTTTTCTGCTGAATGAATCGCCAAACTACTGCCGGCATTCCCCCCAGCATTATATATTCACGGAAATTTTGCTGCAGAACACTTAACTCCGTTGCAGTCAGCGGCTTCAACTCCCGCATGCGTTCATAAAAAATATCAATCTGTTCCTTAGAATACCCTTTAGCCCAGAGATATTCCTCAAAATCCAGCGAATACATTTGAAAGTCCTGCTTATATCCGACACTGTTTGATTCTATCTCCTGATAGTTCAGCCCCATCATCGAGCCCGAACAAATAACATCATATTTTCCGTCAATTTTGAATGCCTTCAGACTAGTAGCACAGCTGGGGCATATCTGAATTTCATCAAAAAATATCAATGTTTTCCCCGGCTCGAACGTACTCTCGGGATTAATCAATGTGATGTTTTTAACTATACGGTCAACATCGAAACCATCAGCGAAAATCTGCTGATATTCAGGCTGCAGAATGAAATTTATCTCTACGAAATTTTTATAATTGTTTCTCCCAAAGCGCTCAATAGCTTCTGTCTTTCCTATCTGTCTCGCGCCACGAACAATCAACGGCAAATGTTCTTCCAATTTTTTCCATGAACACAAAAAATCATCAATTTTGCGTTTTAAGCGATCTCCCACGAATATCACCTCTTTACGCATAGTATATCACAAAATTCACGGCTTTTTTAGTCTCAAAATCACATTTTCTACGGGTTTTTACCATTAAAAATCACATTTTCTATGAGTTTTATGGCCGAAAAATCACAAAATCTTAAGACGCACCACTAAACTGACATAGCCCGGATACAAGAATAAACACTTAATCCCCTTTTATTTACAAAACATACGTTCTATAATATACTAAAGAAATCCATCAACATTATTCTTTAGCAAGAGGAAGAGGGGCTATGTCCGAGCACGCATACATAATCATTGACCTGAAATCCTTCTACGCGAGCTGCGAATGCGTAGACAGAGGATTAGACCCCATGACCACAGACCTGGTCGTGGCTGACCCTGCCCGCGGAGGCGGCACTATATGTCTTGCCATTTCTCCGTCCCTGAAAGCCAAGGGCGTAAGAAACAGATGCCGGGTTTTTGAAATCCCCTCCTGCTTCGACTACATAAAAGCAGAACCGCGGATGCAGCTGTATATAAATTACGCCGGTGCAATCTACAGCATTTACCTTGATTATTTCGACAAAAACGATATCTATGTCTATTCCGTAGATGAAGCATTCATTGACGTAGGCCCTTATCTTTCCATGTATCACATGACTCCGCGCGAACTGGGGAAAATGCTTCTTGCGGAAATAGCAGGGCGGCTCGGACTCCCCGCGTCGCTCGGCATTGGCACAAACCTGTATCTTGCAAAAATTGCGCTGGACATCACAGCCAAGCATAAGCCCGACCGAATCGGAGAGCTCGATGAGCGGCTTTTCCAAGCCGAGCTTTGGGAGCACCGCCCGCTGACTGATTTCTGGCGTATCGGAAAAGGCATTGCGCGGCGGCTCGAAAATATCGGTCTCACGACCATGGGGCGGATTGCGCATGCGTCGCCCAAACGTCTTGTGGATATTTTAGGCATCAACGGCTATATCCTCTATGACCATTCATGGGGACGGGAGCCTACCACCATACAGGAAATCAAAGCCTACCACCCCCGGGAGCACTCCGTATCAAACGGGCAGGTGCTTCTCCGCGACTACAGCTTTTCCGAAGCCCTGTTAATCCTGAAGGAAATGGCAGACGAGCTTTCCCTTGATTTGGTCCGCAGAGGTGTCGCGGCTTCATCTGCAACGCTTTACGTGGGCTTCAGCCGAAAAGGAGATATCCTTATTCCCTCCGCCAGCGGCACTGTCCCCTTCGCACAGCCGACGAACTCAAGCATCAAAATCACAGAGGGACTCGTAATGCTTTTTCACGAAGCAGTCTCTCCTTCACTTTTCATTCGGAGAATCTGCCTTACCGCCAATCACGTAATTCCCGAGGGCGCAGTTGAAATATCCCTGTTTGACGCGCCCTCCGACAATAAAGAACATGCTCTGCAGAACACAATCCTGTCGCTCAAATCACGGTTCGGAAAAAACTCTATCCTTCGCGGCATGGACCTTTTCGAAGCTGCGACCACGCGGCAGAGGAATGAGCAGATAGGCGGACACAAAAAAGGCAGGGACGGCACCACCGCCGTACGCCGCATATTCTCAAACTAAAACGGGTACACGCCGCTGTGTACCCGTTTAATTATGCTTCTGTGCCCATACATTCTATCTCTACAATATCGCCAAGAAGAACCGTCTCGCCGCCAATCATCAGAAACCCCTTCCGAACGTCCAGCTTTTCGAATGCGCCTTCATACCTTTTATAGCGCCCATCCTCAAATGATTTAACCATAACTCTTTGTCCCGGTTCCAACCGCCTGATGGAATCATCAAGCTCATTGAGCTGTTCCTCGCTCAACTCCGGCCTTGGTATCCTTTCATGCTCAAGCTCCTGCCTGCGAAGAGTCTCACGAAGCCCCGGCAGCGCATCAAAGGCCTGAAAAATCTTAGCCCGCGGCGTTGGAATATTAAGTTTTCCCCGCATATATTTCTTCACCTTCAAAACATCAAATAATCTACTTTTATTTTACTCTATTCACCTTATTTCGCAATCAGGCCTAAATGAGCTTTTATAATGGAATAATTTTTTGTGAGAGTGGCGGCTTCCCATTGGCGATAGCTACGCAGTATTGTCAGCAGGCAGGCATCACTTTTGAGCGCAAACGCAGAGCCAGCGCCCCTTTTCTCCCATGACAGGCCTGCTGTCAGAATAAACGTCCGTAAACCCTGCATTTTCAAGCTCACATACCAGCTCATCCCGCGATTTCAGCTTCATGCCGTCGATGAGCCGCGGCCATGTCTCATCC
>NZ_CDXDFU010000140.1:0-21342 GCF_978017985.1 Schwartzia sp. (in: firmicutes)
ACACATATACAGACTAGCATAATAATGATTCGCCACACTGAGATTCACTTCATTATAATGCCTTAACCCCCACTTACAGAAGTGGGGGACATCTTTTGCTGAGTTATACTTCTATTCGCAACATAACAAAACAGGCAGCCTTAATGCTGCCTGTTTTGTTATGGACGTACTGACTTCCATCTGTCGTGAAGCCAGAACCATTCCTCAGGATGCTTCCGTATATGCTCTTCAAGCACCTTGCTTACTTCAATCATTGCATTACGGATATCCGCTTTTTTATCCTTTGTCTTTTCCACGAAAATCGGAGGATGAATTATAATTTTGTGGTGTCCGTCCGGCGTCCTCGTAATATACCCCGGAAAAAGCGGGGCATTTTGAAAACGCGCCAAAACTGCAGGCCCCTGCACGAAGTTTGTCGGCTGCCCGAACCAGTCGAAAATTATACCGTCGCGCCGGCTGATATCCTGATCCATCAGAAGACCGATAGTCCAGCCTTTTTTGAGCATATCGAACATTTCACGCACATCGTCCTTATATGTTATGTGCATGCCAACCATGCGGCGGTATTCATTTATGAATCGGTCAAAGCCTTCTTCCTTCTGCTTCTTGGCTACACCAACAAGAGAAATTCCGAATTTTGACAGGGCCCCACCCATAAGCTCCCAGTTTCCGCAATGGGATGTCGCTATGACTGCACCGTGTCCGAGTGCCAGCCCTTCCTCCAAAAGCTCTTTACCTTCAATCTCTACAAAATCACCAAAGTGATCCTTGAGTTTCGGGAACCGCATGACCTCCATGAGCATTGGTCCGAATCTTACCCAACTCGCTTTTGCAATCCTTTCGGCTTCCTTTTCATCCACCCTGAGGCAGCGCATGACATTGTCACAGGCCATACTACGTCTTTTCTTCGGCACAACATGCCACGTGAGCTCTCCAAAAAGTTTCCCGATACACTCGCAGAAGCCCGAAGGCAGGATACACAGAATAAAGCTTGCAAACCTTGCAAAATAATATGCCAGCATAGATTATTTCTTTCCTTCTTCATATGCCGCAAGTTTTTTCTCCAGCAGCTTCATTTTCTTCATCATATCCGGAAGCTTTTTCAGTGCTGCCTGCATACGCAGCCAGTCATGGTGCGGCTGTACAGGGAACCCCGAACAGAATACACCCTCAGGCATATCCCCGATAATTCCGCTGCGTGCTGCATAGACTGAATTTCCGCCGATATGAATATGTCCGACAGTACCTGTCTGACCGCCAAAGGTTACATTGTCTCCTACTATAGTAGAGCCTGATATTCCAACCTGCGCAACCACGAGACAGTTCGCCCCAATACGACAGTTATGTCCAATATGAACAAGATTGTCCATTTTTGTTCCGTGTCCTATGACTGTTGCACCGGTGGTAGCTCTGTCTATCGCAACCTGTGCTCCAATCTCAACATCATCTTCCACCACTACGCAGCCAACCTGCGGAACCTTCGTGTGAATGCCGTCTTTTGTGGTGAACCCGAACCCATCAGAACCGATTACCGCAGAACTGTGAATAATCACCCGTTTGCCGATACGGCAATGCTCACGCACAGTAACATTTGAATACAGCAGCGAGCCTTCCCCGACTTCTGCATACTGTCCAACATATGTATGGGGATAAAGAGTAACATTATCTCCAATTACCGCATGATCATCTACAACGGCAAAAGGCATAATGGTAACATCTTTTCCGATAGTAACATCTTTTCCGATATGAGCCTCGGAACTTACCCCTTTTTCAAAGGACAGAGGCGGCGTAAATGTCTTGAGGAGTACCGCAAATGCCTCACGTACATCAGCAACATAAACGGACGGCTTTCCGACCTTACCTTCGCCCTCCGGAAGAATTACGGCAGAAGCACCGCATTTTGATGCTTCCTCAAAATGCTTCTCATCCGCGAAAGTAATCTCCTTTGCACCCGCAGCATCAATATTATTTACGCCCTCGATAACAACAGAGCCGTCCCCGTCCAATCTTCCGTGGACGAGCTCTGCAATCTCCTTCAATGTTACCTTCATTACGGTCTCCCCTTCATCCCATACTTCTTTACTTAAGCTTCTGAAGTAAATCATCGGTGATGTCAACACCGCCGTGAATTACAGCTTTCTGCATATTTGTGTTGGCCATAACTGCGTCCAGCTTTTTCTCTTTGCTTATCTGTTCAAGCGCCTGCTGAACCTTCTGCTGGATCTCAATCTGGTATTTCTGGTTCAGAGCCTGCATCTTAAGCATCTGTGCCTGCTGAACCTTCTGAAATTCCTCATCGGACATTGTTCCCTTTTTCTGCTGGAGCGCAATTGCTTCCTGCTGTGCTTCGGCCAGCTTTGCATTAGCCTCAGACTCGATTGCCTTCAATGCTTCACTTTCTTTGTCAATACGTTCTGCATTAAAATAACCAACCGATGCCTGATTTCCTGCACATCCTGTCATAAGAACTGCCGCAAGGAGCGATGCTCCGATAAGGGCTCCTGTCTTTTTCCCAAATTTCATAATCTGATATCCTCTTTCGTTACTAAAATTTATTCGGTCACGCGTCACAGCTCACGAATAAGTTCATCTGTAATATCCTGAGCTGTTCCGGCAACAACATGCGCTGTACCGGACTGCAGCATACCGCCTCTGAACTCCCCTGCCTTCAATGAAGCAAGATTCACTGCCTGTGTGGAATATATAACAGTAAAATGGTGAATTGCCGCAAGCTTTGCCGCCTTCCCTGCAATTTCCTTGAGCATATGGCTTTCAAGAGCCGCAATTTCCTGGTCCTTTGCCTTCAGAGCCAGTGTTTTTTCCTGTATCCGCGCACGTATCATCGATGCATCAAGCATATTTTTCTGCATCGCATCCATATTCCGCGCCTGTGCGGCACTCTGCTTTGCAGCTTCTTCCGCACGCAGTCTTTCTGTAGTCCCTGATAAATGCTCAGCCTCTTTTATTCCTTGCTGTGCAGCCAGTTCCGCACGGTGTTCCCTGATTTTTGCTTCATATGCCTTCCACAAAGCAATCTGCTTCTGTCCCCGTTCAATCTGAAGCTCACGAAGCCGCTCTTTCAGCTCTTCCACTGTCTCTTTTGAAAGGCGCATTGCCTTTGCATTGTCCAGCTTAAGCTGAATGTTGAATATTTCATTGAAATATTCTGCGTTTATCTCGTCACGTGCTGATTCAAGCATACCTTTTGTTGCTTCGCGTTCCGCCTTTTCTGCGGCATCAAGACGCTCAATACCTTCACCATGCATATGGATTTCTTCTGTTCTTGCCTTCTGACGGACTGCCGCATCAAAAGGCCCCTTTTCAGCCTTCGGCGCCAAAAGCTGTACCACCATGCGTCTTGCAATGGCAAGGTCAACCGCCATACGCTCACGTTCTTCACGCAGTGCCGCCAGCTGACCGTATGCATTATGCGCCTGAAGCGCCTTCTTTACGTCAATAATTCCTGCCTCATTCGAAGAAACCGCCGGCGCGGTTTTTTGCGGCTGCTTATTTCCCAGAAAAAACCACACACCCGCAAGAAGCAGAAAAAGAAGGACTGCTCCGCCGATGATTCGGGTATTTGAATTTCTTTTCCCGGCTTCGCCCGTTACAGGCTCTTTATCATCTGCCATTGCCGTCCCTCCTTTGTCTCCGTAACAAAGTACCGAGCACAAGGCTCGGTACGAAAATTTCTATTAAGCTGTCTGTTTCTTATTTACCAAGCTTTTTAACAACATCCTGTGTGATGTCCTGTCCACCGTATACAACCGCATTCTTATCGAGAACGACCTGCAGTCCTTTTGCTTCTGCAACTTCTTTGACTGCTGCGTCAATCTTCTTCTGGATAGGTTCGATGAGATCCTGCTGCTTCTGTGCGAGGCGCTCCTGAGTCTGCTGATAATAAGCAGCTTTCTCTTCGTCATTCATGTTTGCAGACTTAGTTTCAAAATCATTCTTTGCCTCTTCAACAGCAGCCTGCATCTGCTGATCTGCCGTAGCAAGGTCAGGAGCCTGGCCCATAGCCTGACGGTAATCAATGACACCGACGGAAGTGGATGCAGCGGAAGCAACACCGGTCATGTTACCCATCTGGGATACGCCGAGAGCAACAACGCTGCCCACAAAAACAAGTGCAATCACAATGCTGAAAATCTTAATCTGTTTCTTTTCAAGTTTAATCATGTGAGAAGTCTCCTTTTCTTTGTAAATCATGATACCTTAAAAACAGTATCATTATAACAAACTCTTTTTTTATATTCAAGCACGCCTGCGGGAGCCTCCGCTCAGAAGTTCCCGATTATGCGCAGCCAGTTGTCATCCTTGTCTACAGCATATTCAAGGCTTAAGAAATCATGCATACGGTAGCGGACTGCCGCTTCACCCTTCTGATCCGACCAACGGTATTCATAGCGGAGCAGCCAGCGGTCTGAAATCATCTGTTCTCCTCCAACTATAAACCTGTCTTCTCTCAAATCGTACCTCACTATCGCACGAGTCCAGGGCGAAAAATGCCTTGCATAGCCCGCTTCCCATCTCCACTCGGTAGAATGCGGAAGGAAATCCGTCTGTAAAAAAACTTCGTCCTGAGACGTGAATCTGCGCCCTGCATGCAGCCTGAACACCGTGTGATCATCTTTATTGCCCTTCCTCGAAATATCCGTCCATCCTTCAAGGCGAATCAGATATTTCTTGGTATTTGATCGGCTCATGACAGCCAAATCGGCATCAATACGTGAAAGAGTCACCTCTGTATGCATTGAAAGTGCTCTGAAATCAGAGTATGCATCAAGCTTTGAGGCAAACATCTCCTCAAATTCCCTTTTGTGCCGCTTCACGAAGGAAACAGGCACACCGATGAGGGTATTGACTGTCTCCTGCATCTGCCGCCGATGGTTCAGCAGCGTAAAATTCGGGACAGAATCCGAGCGCATACTCAAATCCACCGTACGCACTACGGGAAGCCGTGGATACACAATCAGTTTTACTGACGCGTCGGATCCCGGGATTATTTCAAAATCTCCACGAAACTCGGGAAGATGCTCCTCAAGGTAGTCATTTAGACTGTGTTTTAAAACACCGTTTGTCCAATCGGTAGCAGCCTCCGGAAGGCCTGACAACCCCTGTTCAAACACCCGGCTCACATCTGCAAGATCACGGCGAACCAACGGTTCAACCGCCGGAGACATGCCCTCAACGGTCACATCGACCCTGACATCGTGAATTACATCTGCCCAGGGAATCAATGAAACACGAATCCGCGTATTATCAGCCGGCTCAATCAGAACGCTTTGTACGGAGTATCCGACAAGCACCTTATCAAAGACTTCACGTATAATCTGCTCGTCCTTGGTACGTGTGGCCTCAGCCTCAGCAACACGACGCCCTTCAAGAAGCTGTGCTCCTATTGCAGAAACCGTTGTTTCCATGCGTCTTTCGATTAAAGGCGGAAGGTTATTCCCTGCCTCCACATCAGCATGAACTGATTCCACGAACGCAGATGCTTCCGTGTCCGATACAAAAATCAGCAGAGTCAGAAAGAACCCGGCAAGACCGCAGACGATTTCATGCCGCAGCATAATCAGAAGTTGCCGCCGACACTGAAGTGGACACGGTTGCCCTTGCTTCCGTGAGCGATGTCAACGCGAATCGGTCCGACCGGTGTCTGAACAGAAAGTCCGAAACCGATACTTTCGTGGAAGTTCTTCGGAGACCAGCCGCTATCCCAGGCTGCACCAAAGTCGGTAAACAGAGCTCCCTGTACCTTGGAAACAATCGGGAAACGATATTCCACTGAACCAATAAACATATTGTTTCCGCGGAACTGATCGTCACGATAACCGCGCAGCGTTGTCTGACCGCCGATACGATACTCATTTGCCTCTGTGATATTGCCGAAGCCGCGGCCGTACATACCGCGAAGAGCAAATACCTGTGCATGTCCTGCTTTGATATAGTGATTTTCCTCGACAGTAAACTTACGGAAATTGAAGTCACCGCCAAAGCCGCCGAACTCGCCGCTGAAGCTCAGACGATCGCCTGTCATCGGGAAGTATACGTTATCACGTGTATCCGTTACATGCGTAAGCGTGATACTTCTGGTGAGGCCAAAGTTATTGTCGCGCCATTCTTTACTGTTGACAATATTTCCTCTTCCATCCGGTGCCGGCTTGTTTCCGCTTCTGTCCCACGGACCGCCTTCATGGCTTACATATTTGTCCTTGCGGTTTTTCAGCGTGATATAATTCGTCTGATATTCATTGGACGGACGGCTGAGCGTAATCTCTCCGCCGGAATATTTACGCATATATTCTTCAATTTTGTCACCGTCCGTATTGTAGTCATAATACTCGTATGTACGATTATAGATACGGAACGTGACTGCTGTCTCATGACGGTCAAGCCACGGCTTGCGATACATGAAGGTATAGCCGTGTGCATCCGTGTTGCTTCCGCTAAACTCAAACTGGAAGTTAATCGCATCACCGACTCCGCGGAAGTTGGTATCACCGACACCAACCATTCCGACAAATCCATCACGAGAACTGTAGCCTGCGCCTACGCTGAAGTTGCCGGTACGTTTTTCCACAACATCAACCTCAAGAACGACAGCATTAGGCTCAACGCCCGGATTCAGTTTCATGTTGACATCCTCGAAGAAACCGAGGTTATATACACGCTGCATTCCACGGCGCGCAAGCTTCGCATTGAACGGATCTCCCGGCTTCTGGCGCATCTCACGGATAACGACCTTATCCTTTGTTTTCGTATTGCCCTTAACCGTATAACCCTCAAGAGTGCCCTCATTGATAACAATCTTCAGTCTGCCCTCACGGTCAATATCAAGATTGCTGAGCTTGACGAGAATATATCCGTCATCATGATATTTATTTGTAATTGCCTGAATGTTTTCATGCAGCTCGCGGGTATTGAGCATCTTGCCCTCTTTTACCGTGACAAGCTTCATGAGCGTTTCCGTGGACTCTGCTTTATTTCCTGTAAGCTCAAAAGAGTTAAGCGTCGGATTCTCAAGCACATGATATGTAATCACAACACCTTCAGGAATAGTCTGGAAGGTAGGGAATACATCGTAGAACCAGCCTGTATCATAGATAGCTGCACGGTCATTTTCCATACGGTCCTTTTTAAACACGTCTCCGGAACGCGTGGAAAGCGCTGCCTTTGCAGCTGCCAGAGTCTCCGGACTTGCACCCTGGAACTCAACATCAACAATTCTGTTTCCTTCAAAGGAAGAAAGCCAGCGGTCAATACGATCTTCTGCCGGACGTGATTTCGCCCAACGGTCCGCAGCCGTCTGATTTGTATTGTCTTTTTCAACCGGGGCCACAGCTGCCGGCTCTGTTGCAGGAGCGGTTTCGCCCGCCGCAGCATCCTCTGCCGGAGCAGCTTCACCGGCATCCTGTACCTTAATTTCCTGAGGAAGTGTTCCCTCAGTCTTGAGCTGTTTATCCGCAGCATTGGCATCAGCCTGCGCTGCCGCCTCCTCTTCAGACTTTGCCTTTGCAGCCGCAGCTTCAGCATCAGCCTTTGCCCGTGCAGCTTCCAACTCCTCAGGACTCAGCTCCGGTACGGGAGTCCCCGGTGCCGTAAGCTGCTCAGCAGTTGCTTGCGATGACGGAATAACATTTGAAGGTGCTGCAGAAATATCCGGCAGATTCAAAGGATTGAACTCACTTTCAGATGCCGTTCCCTCCACCGCAGATTCAGCTGTTTCCTCCGCATACGCGTGCTGCGCAGGAAGCGCGGTAACACTTGCAGTAAGTGCCACTGATAAGGCCAAAGCCCGATATGATTTCTTAGTCAAAGACGAAACCTCCCAAACCTCATTTATTTCAAAATCTTAATATCGCCATTATTCAAAAATTTGGCGTTTCAACAGGACAGAGCATGGGGGTCTGCCCCGCTTTTTACATTTTCGTACAGCCTGTAAAACGGATGTGCCTCATCCAGCTCACTGTGCACGCAGCCTTTGTCCTGCTGCATTCATAAGCTTTTGCATATCCCGCGACGGAACTGAAGATACTGCTTCATATTCGTTTCCGCGCTCCTCAGCAGGCACAACAATCTCTTCTACAGCAGAATCGACAGAAGCAGCAGTAAGCTCTGACTCATGTAACGCAGGCTCCTGCTTTTCCTCTTGTTTTGGCTTCTCCAACGGGATATCTTTAATATTTGGAGTTTTTGCTGTTTTCTCCAAAACGGCAGGAGGCTCTGCCTCCATCGGCTTCGGATACATCATCAAAAAAACCTGCCAGACTGCCCCGATAAGGAACACCGCACATAAAACAGGAATCAGATGTCTGATCCATCGCTGACGTGCTGTCAGACGCTTTGTTTCCTGAGCGCGCTGCAGCTCTGCCTGTGCCAGCATAAGATTTAAATCGCCGCGAAGGTCATTCTCTTTATCAAGCGAATTCTCTGCCTCACCAAGCCAGTCTTTAGCTGCCTTGACATGCTGCTTAAAGCTCTTGCGTCTGTCCGACATGGTGCTCCCTCCTTTACAACATACTACAATAGTATATTCCACCGAAGTCACACACATTCTGCACGGGAATTTTCACGAAAAAATCCGTTTTTACAATATTTTCTTCCATTTATTTCAAATTTTAACTTAATTTGGCTATTTTTCTCTATATTGCTACTTCCAATGCTGCATAAAGCGGGACATCATTCCGCGTATGCGGCGTATTCCTGTCTTCTGAAGCCTGTATATATGAGATTCGCTCACATTGAGCTGCTCTGCAGCCGTTCCAATATCAGTCGTCCCAATATAAACCTCTTCCAAAACAAGCCTTTCTTTTTGGGGAAGCCTCAAAAGTGCTTCCTTGACACGGGCTGAAAGCTCATGTGTCTCGGCCTGCTCCTGAACAGATGCGCAAGGGTCGGCAATCTGATCCTTCAGTGAGAATCCGTCTTCATCTACAGCCCCGTCAATGCATGCAAGATCGGAACGACCTTCACGCTTCAAAAAGTTGATCATACGCCCACGGATACGATGTACCGCAAAAAGACTGAATGCAACTCCTCTTGACGGGTCATAGCTTTCCACGGCCTCAATAAGCCCGACTGTACCCTCCTGAAGGATATCCATAATGATGTCCATCGAACGATAAGCAAGCGCCTGCTTAAATACCATGGGCTGATAGGACTGAATCAGCTCTTTTCGTGCCGCGGAATCATCACATTCCTTGAACGCCTTCCAAAGAACGGCTTCCCTTTCCGGGGTGAGCAGTTTTATCTTATTAAGTTCATGTACATACTGGTCCAACTGCTCCAAACAATCACCCCCGTTAAAACCTGAAGCGTCCCTCAATGCCGATTACGTTGTCGCTTTCCTCCCGTCGTCCGGCGAACACGCTGAGTCGGTCGTCAAACTCATACTTCACAAAGAACCTGCTTACATTCTGATTGATTCCCTGCGTGTATTCCAACATAACTTTGTCTGTAATATACTTACCTAACTTTACATTATACCCTTCTGCAGAATTCTTGTCTGCACTTTTTTTAGATTTTTTGAAAGTGTCCTGCACAATAACAAGTTCATCCAGTGTAAGAAAATCACGAATTGTATCCTCGACATCTCCGAGGAAACTCATCTGAAGTCCGGCACCAAGCATAGCCGCCCACTCACTTTGTGATGTATTCTGCCCGGATTTATAAGCCCCGCGCATGGTCAGCACTTTCAGAATTTCCTCACGGCTCATTTCAGGACTTGAAGAAAGATTCAGCTTCATTTCATCAACAGGCCCTTCGATTCCCAAGAATACTTTTGTACGGCTGAGTCTCGTATCAGCATGGAAGGAAAGTGACGGCAGGAAGGATCCCACCCTGTTGAAATACGCTTCACCCTGACGAATCTTAAATACTGTCTGCAGATAAGTAACAGTACCCCGGCGTACAGTAACAGTTCCTGACGGTGCGGGGTGGCGTACCGTTCCTCCGTAGTGAATATTACCCTGCAGCCATATATCATACAGCGAATTGCTGTAGAAATGCGTATACTTTCCGACATCAATCCCCACATCAAGAATCATGTTCGGGAACTCGCTCTCGCTTTCCGGAATCATGGGAACAGAAATGGTACAGTTGTTTACAACGGCACGTACAGTAAGCTTTGGCATAAGACGTCCGAAAATAGTATCCTCGCCCAGCTCTGCCGATACAGAAAGCGGTCCACGATAAAAAGCACTTTGAATATCCAGATTATCCGCCTTAAGTTTCATCCCGTACCCTACAGGAGTATGACCTTCCAGCTTCATAGAGCCTTCCAGCGTAAAGTTTCCTCTTCCGAGATTACCCCTTCCTTCGGTAATGGTAAAAGTATCTCCGGCAAAATTCACTCCAAGATTCAGTTCCGTAAAAGGAACCTCCAATGCGCTGAGTTTAACCGATGCATTTTTTATTCCAACTGAACCAACAACGGACGGCTCTGCCAACGTTCCTCCGATTAAGAGTGTACCCTGAGTTTCTCCAACGGCCCAGTCCACCGAATCAGATATAAACGGAAGCAGTCCAAGGTCTCCGTTGTCAAGTGACAGCCGGAGATTCATCTGATCATAAGCCTCAAGCTGTTCGCCGAAGCTGCTCGTAACGGCACGGAGCGGAATCATTCCGTAGGCACTCGCCTTGTAAAGCTTTCCTGCCTGGTTCTTCTGCACAACAAACTGCTGCACCTCAATGACAGGTCCACGCATACGGAAAAGTCCCGTCATTGTATCAAACGCGGACTTACCTGCTCCGCCGCTGGTTATCTCTACAGAAGCATCTGCCGTCGGATACTGCACCGTTCCACCGAACTGAGCCTCTATATTCATTGAACCCTTGAGCGGATATTTTGAGCCTGCCGCAGCAGGAATCATTCCGGCAGCAATATCCTGTGCGGAGAACCGCCCCTCAATTTCGCCGTCAAGGTCAACCATTCCAACAGCAGCAAACCGTCCTGTTCCCTGCTCGCCTTCAAACTTTTCTATAGTGATAACGCGATTGGAAAGAGAACCAACGAAGATTGTATCAGTTACCGCATACCCTCCTATATCACCTGTCTTCATAAAGATTACAGATTTTGCAACAGGATTTGAAAATGTCCCTGAAAGATCAATCGTTCCGTCAACATGACCATGGATGGTATCGTTCTTGACATTTCCTATAGCCATCAAGCCATTGATATCTCCGTTCTGCGCTTCAATACGGCCTGACAGACGCTCTGTTTTAAGGTCTGCCGAAAGATTCATTTTATATATGCCGTCCTTCTGCTCAAAACGTATGGGGTCGCATACTATACGATTGCCGCGAAGGGTTACCTGGCCAACGACATTAGTAACAGGTTCACCGTTAAACTCCAGGGTTTCTGCCGTTAGCTTTCCATCGAAAGCAGGAGCCGTAACAGTCCCGCTAATCAGTCCTTCAAACTTCCCATGCCCGCTGACAGGATACGGAAGAGAATTTCCAAAACGCTTTAGGTCAATATCATGGGCCTCGACCTTAAGATTAAGCGCCTGCGTAGACCGCTCAATGGTACCGTTAAGATCCATATCGACGAGTGGAGAGAAGATATGAAAATCATGAAGCGTCATAACACCATTCTTCATCGTATAGTCGCCGTCCATTCCGGAAAGCAGATAGCCGTTATAGCTTCCGCGGTAGAAATGGATATATCCGACCATTTCAGGATCATCAAGCGTTCCCGTGATGGTTATTATATTGTCCACATTACCTGTTATAGGCAGATTGGGTGCAACAAGTGCCGCGATATCCTCCATGCGGACTCCTGTCGTATCAATAGTGAGGTTCACACGGCGTGCGCCGGTAAAACCTACAGTACCCTGTACCAGCCAGTTGACATTGCCGTCGTTTTCCATAGAGAAGGAATCGATGGAGATTCCGTCAAGGCTTCCGCTTGCCGAACCGTGGAGGGAACGGTACGGCTGCTCGAAAAGCTTTCCTCCTGCGGCGGCATAACGAACCTTAACAAAAGGATTATCGACAAAACCGCGCACCACCCCGTCAAAATCCGCAAATCCTGTCATATTCGCAGCCGGCTCAAGGTTTTTAAACAGTGAAAGATCCAAATGCGTTACATAGTAACTCAGGTCAAGAGTCTCCATTCCCGCAATGGTACCTTCAACACCGATTTCTCCTCCATTCTCAAGGGAAAGATCAGCATAATCAATAATGACACTGTTATCTGCAAAATAGAAGGAAGCTTCTGCCTTAGGAATTGAAATCCCTTTATAAACCGCGTCTTTAGCCGAAATACTGCCGTAAACGCTGAGGAGATTTACATCATTTCCTTTTCCCGCAATACCAAGGTCTCCGCTAACCTTACCACGGAAATCCCCGACAGCTTCGCCGAGTCCTTCCGAATTAACATCAAAGAGTTTTACATGACCGTTAAAGCCCAAGCCTTCAGCATCAAATTCACCCGAAACCTCCGCTTTTCCTCCGTACAGCTCCGTCTTAAGAGACTGAATAACTATACGGCTGCCTTCATATGCAGCATATGCTTTTGCATTGGAAAAACGGTATCCGTAGACCTCTCCTTCTTTTGCAGAAACCTCTCCCTTAACAGACGGATTTGAGGGAGTTCCGCTTATATCGGCAGTAAAAGCCAATGCTCCATGGTAAGGAATATCCGCCATTACGCGGCTTGGGTCAAAGGACTGTGATTCAGCAACAAGGTGAAGTCTTGGCTCATCTCCGCCAAGGAAAATTTTTCCGTGCAAGGACGCCCGCTGTTCCTCCGCCTCCGCCCCGAGGAAAATGCTCACAGTCTTCCCGGATATTTCCGCAATACCTTTTATTTTCCTGATGTCGGTATCATATACACGGACCTCGCCGTTACTGACTTTTGCCTTTCCGTTTGCGGAATATTCACCGTTCTTTCGCTGGATAACCGCGGACAGCTCATCAATTCTTCCACCCTTTATATTTACCTCATTCGGCAAAGTGTCCTGCGGAATCCAGGAAAGATAATCCCGGATATCTGCATTCTTTCCTTCAACAGACATACGAAGATCCGTTCCAACAGTTCCTTCAACAGAAACCTCAGCTCCGCTGATAAAAGCCTTTGCGTTTAACTTCATGGCTTCGGAATCCGAAAAATCTACCGAACCGCGCAAGGACTCCGCCACAATCTCTTTGCCGTCCATTCTGACGGTAACATCCATATGCTCGACATTTACTGTTCCTGCAAAACTCGATTCCTCGCTGTCATCTGAAATAAGGTCACGATAATTCCACGAACCGTCTGACCGCTGTTCAACCGAAACCCTGCCCTTATTCACATCCACATGGTGAACCGCCTTTACCGGGTCGCTTCCCAAAACGCCAAAAAAGCTGAAGCCGACCGTTGCCGACTCCGCTTTAGCTATTTCTTCCCCTTTTTTATCCCAGAGCGTAATATCTTTAATTGTAAGTGAGTGCAGTGAATCTATGCGGACAGCGCCCACTTCTGTGCGCACCCCGAGAGTCTCCGAAGCCTTTTCGGCCGCAACAGCTCCCATATTCTCCATAAATTCACGCGTTCCGACGTAGTACCAGACGAACAGTCCTACAAAAAAACACACGCCCAGAACCACACCGGCTGCGATGCCCCATTTGCGTTTCATCGCCTACAACTCCCCATAGTTTTATGACACCCTAGTAAAGAAGGGCGCCTCAAGCGCCCTTCTTATTCATGTTTTGTCGTATGCCGACCCCGATCATAAGCCGGGTTCTTCCCCTGCCTCGGCAACAGCTTCATCAGCAGCCGCAGCTTCCGCTGCAACATCTACATTTGCACTTTCATGCTCTGACGGTCTCTCTGCGTGCGGCAGCTGGATAGCATGCGTTTTCGGCATAGCCGCATCCTCGGCCGATAAATTCTGCGTCTTATCTGCAGACTCCCTGACAGGAATATCTCCCGGCAATCCGTTTTTATAATAGCCTGCAACATCAAGGTCAACCTTGATACCCATAGCCATGTCAAGGCTTGCCTTGCTTGTATTGTAATTGTAAAGAGCAGTTATGTATGTTGTCTGGGCGGTTATAAGCGCCTGCTCAGCATCCATAACATCAAGGTTTGTTCCTACGCCGGCACCGTAACGGACCTGCGCAATCTTATAGTCCTCCTGGGCTTTGTCCACAGCAACCTTTGTGGTCCAGATATTTTTCTCCGCTGCCTGAAGATTTAAAAGCGCCGTCTGCACATCGAGCTGTATCTGCTCATCCATGGCAAGAGCCTCCTGCTGCGCTTTCTTGAGCGCAGCCTTCTTCTGCGCTACCTGTGCTTCTGTAATCCCATTATCAAAGATATTCCAGGATGCCACCAGCCCATAAACAGTACTGTTGTTGTCGACAGTACCGTTTGTCCTGAACGGAGCATCGCCTACAAGATTACGTGCTACCTGCGCCGTAAGACTGGGCTGCCAACCGGATTTAGCCGCATTCATTAACGCCTCTGCCGCCTTTACTCCCCTATCTGCAGCCAGACCATCCGGACGGTGGTAGAGTGCATATTCCGTGCATGCCGGCAGAGAAAGCTCATATTTTGTATAGGTCAGCTCATCGCTGGCATTAACAATAGTATTGATTGGAAGTCCAACGATATTGTTAAATGTGGCAATCGCAATATCATAATTATTCTGCGCGGTAATAAGATTCTGCTGAGCATCAGCAAGCTCTACCTGCGAACGCAGCAGGTCCGACTTTGCAACAGTTCCCACCGTATACTGGGCATTGACATTGTTCAGGTGAGCCGTAAGGTTATCAACGGCCTCCTGTCGAACCTGTACAAGATTGCGGCCCTGCAGAATGCTATAATAAGCTGCAGTGGTCTGATAACGTATATTCTGCTTTGTTGCCTCAAGGGAAAGATCCGCTACATCAATTCCATATTCAGCCGCAGCAATGCTGTTTTCAATCTTTCCACCGGTATAAAGCGGATATGTCAAAGCGAATGTATTGGTAAAGCTTCTGGTTCCATTATACGAAATTTTCCCTGCCTTATGCTGCGCGTCAATATAATCTCCGGCTTTGCCTTCAATCTTTCGCGCAGTGCCTTCCCACGAAACCTGCGGTCCGGAATTCCTCCGAGCCTCATGACGTGCCCATTTTGCAGAATCCACATCCGTATCTGCTTTCTTAATCGTACGATTGTTGTTCATTGCCATCTGAACGCTTTCATTAAGAGTCAGATTCACAACAAGCGGTTGGCCTATTGAGGCCGAATCGACCGCCGTTTCGCGTGTTACATCCAAACTTCCTACACGCGTGGATTTCAGGCGTACTGTATCATCACGGACATAATCGGCAGAAACCTCTGCAAATGCCGTTCCCATCACCGACAGGCTCAAAAGGCCTGTCATAACAAGTGTCGTCAATTTTTTTGCGTTATATCTCTTATTCACGTTACTATTCCTCCTGCATACAGCAAAACGTAAAACCGTTTCGTTTACTCTATCACATTTCCATGAAAGTAATCTTTAAAAATCGTGCCGTATCCCAAAATAAGTTGCTCTTCTCTTACTGTCATTTACATGGTTCATCTGACTGAAAACAGACCAGTCATCCGTCACCTTGAAACGCACACGCGCCTTTACCTTCGCATGATTGGGATCGTACCCGTCCACCGAAAACCGCCAACGGGAACCCGCGTCTACATCAAGACCGATTCCGACCTTGCTGTCAATTATTCCCCCGCGAAACCCCAAGGCACCGCTCTTTTTTCCAACCTGCGCGTTAAACCTGTTGCCATCCCCGATATCGTTGAGTCCGAGCATCAGAAAACGATCCTCCGCAGGATAGAATCTCATATCAAAATTTGTCTGCCAGTCGCGAAATCTGCCGTTGTACATTTCCTCAACACCGGCCTCAAAATGACTTCCGGAAAGTCCCCCCAGCATATTATTGGCTTTCTCAGATACTCCCCGCACATTATGAAGTGTTGTCCTCAAATCCTCAGCAGTCTGCGGATCCGTAACAAACTCCTCCACCGACTGTGCCATGTGCTCGATTCTGGCGCTCGTAGAGGCAAGGTTGGCAATAGCCATGCGAAGATTAGCTCCGGTTTCCCCGTCTCCGGAGAAATTCCTTACAAGAACCTCTACCTGCGCGGAAGTTTCCACAAGATTAGCCGACATTGCATTCAAATTTCTTACAAGCTGGTTTATCTCATTTTCATTGTTTGCTGATATACGTGCAAAGGAGGCCGTAATGTCACGCATATTCGCCGTAATATCACGGACGTTGATTGCCGTTTCAACCATAGAGCTCTGCAGATTCGGATTTCCAAGCACCTTGTTTACCGAATCCATAAGGTCATGAACCTTATTTACGACCATATTCATATTGGCCATCATCGAATCCATAGTAACTTCGGTTATTCCGTAAACATATTCTCCATCCTTGAGATAATCACCCCGGTCCTCTACAGGCGATATAAGAATATATTTCTCACTCAGAAAACCGCTTGAACCCACAGAAAACTTAGAACCGCGCGGGACCTTTATATCCGGCTTGATTTCAATCTTGACTACTGCTCCGATTCCGTCAGTCTCAACCGAATTCACTCGTCCCACCGGGACACCCGCGAACCTTACCTCCGCGCTCGGATTCAGTCCTATTACTTCCGTGAACCCTACATTCAGTGAATAATTCCTGCTGCCGAAAAGATGAAAATTCGAAAGGCCAATTAGAAAAGCCGCCAGCAGTACCACTCCCGTTACTGTGAACGCTCCTACTTTAGCTTCCTGATTCATCCCTGCGCCTCCTTCTCCTCTATATATAACCCGCGTAAAAACGCGCGGATACGTTCATCCTTCATTCTCCTAAACTCCTCAACAGGAGCACATGCGATAAGCTCCCCCTCGTATACCATCGCAATGCGGTCCGCCACAAAGCAGGCTGTTTCCATATCATGTGTAACGACGATTGACGTTACATGCAGGCGCTTCTGCATGGAAACAATAAGCTCGTCTATTTTTTCAGTCGTCACCGGATCAAGTCCGGAATCCGGCTCATCATAAAAAATAATAGACGGCTCAAAAGCAATTGCCCGGGCAAGTCCAACGCGTTTTTTCATACCACCCGAAAGCTCATTCGGCATTAATTTCTCCACTCCTGACAGACCTACCAGAGCAAGCTTCTCAGAAACTATTGAGCGGATTTTTTCCTCGTCATAGTCCGTATGCTCGCGCAGGCCGAAGGCTACATTATCGCCCACCGTCATGGAATCAAAAAGCGCTGAATACTGGAAAACCATTCCCATTCGCACGCGGACCCTGTCCATCTGCGTCTCATCATATCGGGATATCTCGTCGTCATCAATCCAGATTTCCCCGCTTGTAGGCTGTATTAATCCTATCATCAGGCGCAGAAGCGTGCTCTTTCCCGAGCCTGACCCTCCGATGAGCGCCAGTGTCTCGCCGTCCTTTACAGTTAAATTGATGTGGCGCAGAACTTCCTTCTGTCCGAAGGACTTATTCACATCTACTAATCGTATCATATCTCCGCCTCATTCTCATTGATATAGAATAAGCGATAAAAAACAATTCGCGCAGAAAATCATGATAATTGAGCTGACTACCGAACGTGTAGTCGCCACACCGACACCCTCCGCCCCATTTGGAGCCTTAAGTCCGCAATAGCAGCCGAGAACGGCAATTATAATACCGAAAACCACTGCTTTTACAAGACCTCCGGTAATATCGTACGCCTCTACGAACACCGTGATGGAATGCCAGTAAAGATAAGAGCTTATCCCCGAACGGACAACTGCCACAAACCAGCCTCCCAGTACTCCGATAAAATCACCGAATATCGTCAGCACCGGAACCATAAGCATACATGCCAGCATACGGGGAACCACCAGATAGCCGACGGGATTCGTGGCCATCACGCGGAGCGCGTCAATCTGCTCGGTTACCTTCATGGTACTGATTTCAGCGGTTATTGCCGCGCCTACGCGGCCCGCAGCCACAACTCCGACAAGCACCGGCCCCAGCTCGCGTCCCACAGCGATGGTTATAACACCACCAATGGTAGACTGCGCTCCGAAGCGTATAAACTCATGGGCTACCTGCAGCGTCATAACCATACCCGTAAAAAGAAGGGTAAGTCCTACAATCGGCAGAGTGTCAACACCAAGATGCGACATCTGTGCGAACACATGATGTATACGCAAAGGACTTCTAAGCTGTTTTACAGTCTCCACGAACAGCAGCACCACTTCACCAATATACTGCAGCCACCGCATAACCAGTTGGCCTGTTTTTTCCAGAAAGTGCATACCGCGCCTGCTTTCCGGGGAAACAGAAAAAGTCATAAAGGAACTGCGTCTCAGCTTATTCTTTTTCCCCTAAAGTTACCCATTGATTTTATCAACAAAATACGAGATAGTAAATACCTGTTTACTATTTTTTATTTCTACATAATAAATATAACATAAAACCGAAAACAAAAATATAGAATTGTTGCAAAACTGCCAGAAACTCTTTTAATTCTTCAAAAAGAAAAGGCCCATGCGTATGCATGAGCCTTCATATTTATTCATCTGCTTCAATTACATGCGTGCGGTCTGCACCGAAAAGCATGTAGACCTCACCCTCGAAAATCTTGCGGCCGGGGTCAAAAATATCTGCAATCCATTCCTGACCTTTCTTATCAACCACGAAATAACGCATTTTTTCACCAAGGAACATACTGCGTACGACAGTAACTGGCAGTATGTTATCCCGCGGTCCGGGATTTGCCTCCTCAGAAAGGCGGATGGACTCCGGACGGATAGAAAGCGTATGCTCTCCCTCAGGACATACAGCATCAGCTTCAAAAACCGTATCATCATCATATTTCACAAGAAGCGCATTGTCTCCGCTGACCTTGATGAGATTTGTCGTACCGATGAAATCCGCAACAAACGGCGTACGCGGTGCAAAATAGATTTCATGCGGTTTGCCCTGCTGACGGAGGAAGCCCTTCTGCAGAACTATTATGGAATCCGACATAGAAAGTGCTTCCTGCTGATCATGGGTGACATAAATCGTCGTAAGACCCATTTTCTGCTGGATACTTCTAAGCTCAACACGGACCGACTCGCGGAGCTTCGCATCAAGATTCGACAACGGTTCATCAAGCAGCAGCACGTCAGGGCGCATTACAAGCGCACGGGCAACAGCCACGCGCTGCTGCTGACCGCCCGACATCTGGTTCGGGTAGCGGTCCTCCATCCCCAGAAGCTGCATGAGCTCCAGTGCCTCGCCAACCTTTTTCTTTACCTCGGAATCCTCCGTGTGACGTACACGAAGTCCGTACGCAACATTTTCAAATACAGTCATGTGCGGGAAAAGCGCATATTCCTGAAATACCATTGCCGTATTGCGGGCATAGGGCGGAACACGTTCAATCTGACGGCCTGCCAGATGAATCTCTCCGCTGTCCGGCTCGTAAAAACCGGCAATCATACGGAGAATCGTTGTCTTGCCGCAGCCGGAAGGTCCGAGCAGAGTTACAAAGTCTCCTTTTTCAACCTTGAAATTCACATCATGGATAACCTGGGTTGACCCGAAAAATTTATTGATGTGCTTAAGCTCCATCACAATTTCACTCATCTATATTCAGCTCCTCACAAATCGAAGATATTTATCTGGTCGCGAAGCAAGAGCTTTGCAAGACCGAAGGTCGCGAAAATCGTCAGCATCATACCAACCGCCGTAGCACTTGCCACCGTCAAAAAGCCCTGATTTGCGAGGCTCATGATATTGACTGATGCAAGATTCCACTCAGGCGAAATCAGGAAGATAACCGTCGACAGCGTATTCATCGACTTCATGAACGAATACACGAGGCTGATGGAAAGCGCGTTCTTAAGCATTGGAATAACGATTTTGAAGAAAGTTTTCGCACTGTCCGCGCCAAGGTTAGTCGATGCCTGCTCCATTGACTTATCAATCTGCGAAAGGCCCGCAACTGCCTGACGATATCCCACAGGGAGCTGTCTGAGCGTCATACCGATGATAATAATAGTAAGCGTACCCGTGAGTTCAACCGCACCGGAATTGAACGCCATGATAAGAGCAAGACCGATAAAGGTTCCCGGAAGTGACACCGGAAGCATAGCAAGGAAATCCAGCAGCGCACGCCCCGGGAAACGACGGCGGAGCGTAAGAAACGCCAGCAGAATGCCAAGAACCGTAGTGATACCGGCCGTCGTAATGGAAGCAATCCAGCTGTTCTTCATGGACGCCGACTGCAGAACGCCCTCTATGAAGTAGTCCATAGTGAACGTATAATCATAGCCGAAGGTTCGCGTAAAAGCAAACATGAACACAACGCCGATAATCAAAAGAATTGTCAGCGCAATGAAAAGACAGACAGCGAAAAGCATCCAGCGCACAGCAGGACTTACCGTCACGCGTGTAAGACCCGAGACAGGCTTTCCCGTCACGGTAACGTATGAATTCTTCTCAAGATAATACCGCTGAACGAAAAACACCAGCAGCGTCGGAACTACCAGTACTACAGAAAGCACCGCGCCCATGGGAAGATTCCATGCGCCAACAACCTGTGCGTACGCCTCCGTCGCGAGAACATGGTAATTCGCTCCGACCAGCATAGGATTGCCGAAATCCGCAAGACTGCTTATTCCAACAAGAAGGAACGCACTTGCAAGACCCGGTGTAGCCAGCTTCAGCGTTACCGTGCGGAAAAGATAAAATCCGCGGGCGCCGAGATTCTGAGCCGCCAGTTCAAGATTCGGGCTGATTGCCTTCAACACGCCCGAAATCGTTATATACGCAAGAGGGAAAAACGCGATTGTCTGAACAACCCAAAGACCGAACCAGCCGTAAAGGTCCGTCTTAAGACCGAGAATATTCCACGTAATAAAACCACGCCGGCCGAAAAGCATGATAAAAGCAAGACCTGAAACGACCGACGGAGCCATAGTTGGTAAAAGAGCAACAATCTGAAAAAATCTCTTACACGGCATCTCCGTGTAATTCATTGCATAGGCATACATAAAGCCCAGCACCATCGCAGATGTTGTCGCCAAAAGCGATGACGCCATGGTATGCCAGAACGCCTCATAAAATTCCTTACCTGTAAAAGCTGCCATCCAGTCAGATGCAGACGGCACCAAAATAATTTTGATAAACGGATAAATTATAAAACCAGCAAAAAGCACGAACAGAACGCCGATTACGAAGAGAATCTGCGGTTCGCGAGTCAAAACCTTGAGTTCGGCCGCCCAGCCGCTCTTCTCGCGGCTCACGGACTCAGTCATATTACCACCCCATATTCAAAAAACCGCCAAAGGAGCGCACCAAGCGTCCCTCCGGCGGTCTCCTTACC
>NZ_CDXDFU010000141.1:0-2647 GCF_978017985.1 Schwartzia sp. (in: firmicutes)
CTTTGTTGCTGAGGATATTCCCTGCCTTGCGGTTGCTGCGGAGCCCACCCCTGTTGCTGGTTTTGTGCCGGGTTCCAGTCCTGTTGCCAGTTTTCCGATACTGTTGGCTCAGGCACTGCAGAGGCATACCCTGTTCCCTGCTGCAGGTTTAGCCCGCAATTCCCGCAGAACACCACATCGGGAGCCAGCGGTTCCCCGCACCTGGGACAAACGGGCGGCACAGGCGCGGCACTCGCTTTTGCCAGTGACTTACCGCAGTTTTCACAGAATTTCGCGTTTTCTTTTACGGGTTTACCGCAAAACCGACAAAATTTCGCCATGGTACACCTTCTTTCGTTTATCAGCCTTTCACCTTCGCCTTCCGGCAACGCGCTTTAATATAATTTGCCACAAAGGCAAAGTCTTCGTCGTCCGCATACACTTGGTTGCGGCTTAGGGTTTCGTTCAAACGAATCAGATGCTCCTTCGTCAAAATTTCTATTTCTTTCACATCGTTGAAACTGCTGTACATAGAAGTTCGCACCGCTGCCAGAACGCCTGTGCCTGCCGCACCCAAATGCCCTCCGGCAACACCTCCAAGCGCAGAAATCGCTCCGATCAGCTGCGCTTTCTTCACGTGCTTTTCATGCTGCTTGTGATTGATACCGCTCTCATCCATCTCAAACACTACGCAATACTTTCCGCCTATCATATAAGCAAAAATAAGATAGCCTATAATGCTGAGAACCAGAAGAATCCCAAACAGGATGCACGCCGCCTGCGCAATGAACTGTAGCGTCTCCATGAGATCGCTGTCCATGATGTTTATGGCAAACAGAATTGCCAAAACAATCACAATGGCGATGCCCATCGCCCTCCAAATCTCTTTGATAATCGCCGAAGATTTATACATATCCAGTTCATACACCCAGCGGTACTTACCGTCGTTGCACATGGTTATATTGTTGCTTTTGTAAAATGAATCAGTCATTATTTTCAGCGCCTCCCTCAGGTTTTTCCTCACTTGCCAGTACCATTTTCAGTAACGCCCACCTGTCTGAATTCATATTCTACCGTGGTATAACGTGGCAGCACCTTGTCATCTTTTTTATAATAATCTTTTAACGTTACTGTGGCAACCAGCAGGCATGTTTTATCCGGTATTTTGTATTTTACGCTTACGTTTAGCCGTTTGCCAGCCGTACCCTGCGCCGTGCGATGGAAAGGGTCCAGCTTTTTGTCTGCCTGTCGGCTCATGTCCTCATAAGGTTCCATCGTGATCTCTACTTCCTGCGCCGTACCCGGTAGCGATTGTTTAGACAGAAGAGAAAACCGCAGGGTTCCATCCGTATCCATCATGCCTTTTCGTTTATAAAAGGCCTTTGCTTCCTCTCTGTCTTCCTGGCAACTGATTTGCTGTGACCATGCATCGTATATACTGATAACCGCAGTAACCTTTCCATCCACGGAAAAGGTCTCTATATCCACCGGAGCGGGTGGCGTAGCTGACGCAACCGAAGTAAAAAAGCACAGGAAAACAGTCAAAAAGAATACCCCATGTAACAACCTTATTATCTTTCTCATACGCACCTCGCCAACACTCACACCAAACTCCCTCCGCTCATGCAATAAGCTGTCGTCTATACCGCCGCTCAAATTTGCTTTGACTGCCTGCGAAGCAGGTTGCAACCATTATCCTGTGTTTACGCCATTCTTGCAACTGATTGTTGATCGGGCTTAACACTATTTCCCGTCCAACGGATCAGGCCCATATCGGTTAGGTCCCTTAGTACCTTTACAAAAAAGAAGAAAAAATAACAACAGAAAATTAACTATTGGGACAAACATACCGATACACCACCAGGACTGTTTATCCAAATCATGGAGCCGGCGTATCGTAAGCATGAGGCCCGGAATAAAGGCTATCAGCCAAAGCAACACTGCCGCCGCTGTAATTGCTGAACCGGGAAGCCTGTCAGCAATAAGAGCAAGACCGACCATACCTGCCGAAACTACCATGGAAACTGTAAGACATCGCAATATATAGCGCTTTCTGTTCAAACGGTTATCACAGCGCAGAAAAACTGACTGCAAACTGCTATCCGGCACATATTTTCCCCCACTCATATTACTTATACCGTTTCCTCCTTGCCAAAAGCATACATTAAATGTTGCTTTATAGTTTTATTATAAATGGAAATAAGCGTTTTATCAAACAAAAGTTACGACCATTTAATCATAAAACCGGCCATCATTGCGATGACCGGCTTGCTGTGATTTCCAGTTATAAAAGTAATATTCTGTTATGCCATTATCTCCGTCCCGTGTCAAAGCTCATGGGCCATTCCAAAACAGCCACCACGCTTAACATATACGCCGCCCTGACTAAAGAAGGATATGACAAAGTTGAGAGCATCTTGAACGGTACAAACAACGAGTAATTACGTGCAGTTGGGACGCGTAAAAAACCGTTTTGGGACGCGATTTGGGACGCGCCCAAACTCTCAGGTATAATTTAGAAGAATTGTAGTAAATTTCATGATAACATAGAAAAATCGGGAACCCGCTTATTATGCGGATTCCCGATGTTTTTTTAATTGGTCGGAGCGACTAGATTTGAACTAGCGACCTCTTCCACCCCAAGGAAGCGCTCTACCAAGCTGAGCCA
>NZ_CDXDFU010000142.1:0-13752 GCF_978017985.1 Schwartzia sp. (in: firmicutes)
ACAATGTTGACCATGGAGAGTCCCTTTTCAACTCTCTCAAACACGTTAATGAACATGGTGAAGAGTATTGGTCCGCTCGTGAACTCATGCCAATATTTGAATATAAACAATGGAGACAATTCAAAGATGTTATCGGAAAAGCGAAAGAAGCCTGTGAAGCTAGTAATAACAAACCCTCAGACCATTTTGCGGGCACCCGCAAAATGGTCGAACTAGGAAGTGGAGCAGAACGAGGGATAGAAGATTATCACCTCTCCCGTTATGCCTGCTATCTGATTGCCATGAATGGCGATCCCCGCAAAGAAACAATTGCTCTTGCGCAGACATATTTCGCCGTCAAAACGCGTCAGCAGGAGTTAATCGAAAACTATGATGAACTTGATGAGGATACAAAGCGCTTAGCCATTCGACAGGAATTAAAAACACACAACAAATATTTAGCAGATGCAGCTCACGATGCCGGAATAAACACGGGCGTAGATTATGCAGTATTTCAAAATCATGGATATAAGGGATTATATGGCGGTCTGACTGCTCAAGATATCCATAAACGTAAAGGATTGAAGAAAAGTCAGCATATTCTTGACCACATGGGCCACGAAGAATTAGCCGCCAATCTATTTCGCGCTACTCAAACAGAAGCGAAATTGCGTCGCGAAAAAATTCAGGGTAAAGAAGCCGCTAACAATGCGCATTACGAAGTAGGTAGCAAGGTTCGTCAAACCATCGCCGATCTAGGCGGAACGATGCCTGAGAATTTACCTACACCGGAAAAAAGCATTAAACAACTGGAAAAAGAACAACAGAAAAAACAACTCCCACCAAAAAAATAATTCTAAACCTCCCGAATCCAAGGAGTTTAGAACCTGATACCAATGGTACAAATCAGATTTCTCTTATACCTATAATATTGTAAAACAACTGTCCTTAAACGCAAAACAACCGAACCTCATCCGAGGTTCGGTTGTTTTACTTATTTATTCAGTTTGCAATTATCGCATTCGTCCGCGATTTATCACATCATGCCCGGCATTCCGCCGCCCATGCCTGCCGGCGGCATAGCCGGTCCTGCAGCCGGAGCCGGTTTGTCAGCAACGAGGGATTCCGTTGTGAGAACCATAGCTGCGATGCTTGCTGCGTTCTGGAGTGCAGAACGTGTAACCTTAGCCGGGTCAACGATACCAGCCTTGATCATGTCAACATATTCGCCTGTGAGTGCGTTGAAGCCTTTGCCTACGCCAGCCTTCTTGACACCCTCAACAACGACGGAGCCTTCGAGACCTGCGTTGTTCGCAATCTGACGAACAGGCTCTTCGATAGCACGGCGTACAATCTCAACGCCAGTCTTGACATCGCCCTCAGCCTTGATTTTGTCGAGAGCCGGCTGAATGTCAACGAGAGTCGTGCCGCCGCCTGCAACGATACCTTCTTCAACAGCTGCGCGTGTTGCGTTCAGAGCATCCTCGATGCGGAGCTTCTTGTCTTTCATTTCAACTTCCGTTGCAGCACCGATTTCAATGACAGCTACGCCGCCAGCGAGTTTAGCAAGGCGCTCCTGAAGTTTTTCTTTATCGAAGTCAGAGGACGTCTCAGCGACCTGTTTCTTAATCTGCTCAACGCGAGCTTTGATGAGCTTCTGATCGCCGTAGCCTTTGACGATAGTCGTTTCGTCTTTGGAAGCGCGAACCTGGCTTGCACGGCCAAGGTCAGCAATCGTGACACTGTCGAGTTTGCGGCCCAGCTCTTCGCTGATAACCTGGCCGCCTGTGAGGATTGCGATATCCTCCAGCATAGCCTTGCGGCGGTCTCCGAAGCCCGGAGCTTTAACAGCCAGTGCACGGAATGTACCGCGGAGTTTATTGACAACGAGTGTAGCAAGAGCTTCACCGTCGAGGTCCTCAGCGATGATCATGAGCTCTTTGCCCTGTTTAACAACTTCTTCGAGAATCGGAAGAATGTCGCTGATAGCGGAAATCTTGCGGTCCGTGATGAGGATGTACGGTTCTTTGAGGACAGCTTCCATCTTGTCCGTATCCGTTACCATGTACGGGGAGATGTAGCCGCGGTCGAACTGCATACCTTCAACAACGGAGAGGTTCGTCTCCATAGTCTTGGACTCTTCAACCGTGATAACGCCGTCTTTGCCGACCTTCTCCATAGCTTCAGCGATGAGCTTGCCAGTCTCTTCGTCAGAAGAGGAGATGGAAGCAACCTGAGCGATGGATTCCTGGCTTGCGACCTTCTTGGATTTTTTCTTGATTTCTTCAACGAGTGCTTTCGTAGCGAGGTCGATACCCTTTTTGAGTACCATCGGGTTAGCACCTGCAGCAACGTTGCGCATACCTTCGTGAATCATAGCCTGTGCGAGGACTGTGGCTGTCGTCGTGCCGTCGCCTGCGACGTCGTTCGTCTTTGTAGCAACTTCTTTGACGAGCTGTGCGCCCATATTTTCAAACGGGTCTTCGAGCTCGATATCACGTGCAATCGTGACACCATCGTTTGTTATTGTCGGAGCACCGAATTTTTTCTCAAGAACAACGTTGCGGCCCTTAGGTCCGAGCGTTACTTTTACTGCATTAGCGAGTGCATCTACGCCTCTTTCGAGTGCGCGGCGTGCATCTTCATCGAATAAAATCTGTTTTGCCATATTCAAGAACCTCCAATAATTTGTGTTTTATCTATTAAAGAACTGCGAGGATGTCGCTCTGGCGAATGATGAGGTAGTCAACACCGTCTACCTTTACTTCGTTGCCGGAGTATTTTGCAAAGAGGACCATATCGCCTTTTTTGACTTCCATCGGAGCAACCTTTCCGCTCTCAAGGAGTTTGCCGGAACCGACAGCGACAACTTCACCCTGCTGCGGTTTCTCTTTTGCCGTGTCCGGCAGTACGATACCGCTTGCTGTCTTCATATCCTGTTCGGAAACCTTTACTACTACGCGTTCGCCTAATGGCTTAATCATGTTTATCTTCCTCCTATGTTTGATTTCATCTTCTTTGTTAGCACTCCATATAGTTGAGTGCTAATCACAAGTCTTATAATATACACTTCAAGTCAAAAAATCAAGAGTTATTTTTGATTTTTTGACATTTTATTTTTCCTCTGACCGAATTTTGTCTCTTTCCTCGCCAATAAAAGAACCCGGCAGATACCTATGCACCTACCGGGTCATGATTTCATTTCTTTTCTATTCCTGCTACAGCGTATGCCGACATTCCTTCTCCGCTTCCGGTGAAGCCGAGCTTTTCTTCGGTGGTCGCTTTAACATTTATCTGATCTTTATCAACTCCGAGAGCACCGGCGATATTGTCCCTCATAGCTTCTATATAAGGAGCAAGCTTCGGGCGCTGGGCAACAATCGTTGCGTCAATATTGCCTACCTCGTAACCCTTTTCACGTATAAGTCCCATAGCGTGAACAAGAAGCTTCAGACTGTCCGCGCCCTCAAACTGCGGGTCCGTATCGGGAAAATGTTTGCCGATATCGCCAAGCGCTGCCGCACCCAAGAGCGCGTCCGTAATTGCGTGGAGCAGCACGTCAGCGTCCGAATGTCCCAAGAGGCCTTTTTCATAGGGTACATCGACGCCGCCGAGTATCAGCTTTCGTCCTTCCACCAGACGGTGCACGTCATATCCCATGCCAAAACGTGTCATCAGAATTTACCTTCCTTCCATTTTCTCTTGAATTCTTCCGCTTTTTCGGAAACAAAATCCACAGCAGCATCGATTCCTTTTTTTGCCGAATCGAGGGCATCGCTGCCGAGGAAGGCTTCTGCTATCAGGAGGTCCTCAGGAGTCGTGATTTTTATGTTTCTGTAGTCGCTCATAACTACTTCCACCAGGTGTCCCGCACGCTCTACCAGGCTTGCATCATCTGTTCCCTTGAAACCGTCCTCGAATGCTTTTTTATATGCTTCCTGCAATATATCCTTCTTAAAGCCCTGAGGAGTCTGTATTTCCCAAAGGGAAGCGCGCTCCGGAGTGCGTTTTACTATGCCCCCTGCGTCCACAACCTTTATTGTATTTTTTGCCGGAACGGCAGCAATAGCCGCTCCGTTCTTTTCAGCGGCCTCTATGACCTTTTCTATGGTTTCCTTGCTGACCATAGGACGTGCGGCATCATGCACGAGCACGATATCCGCTTCAAAGCTCACGGCTCTGAGTCCGTTTGCTACAGAATCCTGTCGTTCGGCACCTCCTGCCACAACGGCAAAGGGTTTGATATCCGGAACGTGTTCAAGGAGCTTTCGTGTGTTTTCCACTTCATCTGCCCCGACTGCTACTATGATTTCACTCACTTTGCTGCACGATGACAGCTTCTGCATTGTACGCACCAGCATCGGCGTACCGAGAAGTGAGAGAAACGCTTTGTTTATTCCCGCATTCATGCGTTTTCCCTGCCCTGCGGCAGGCACTACAACTGAGACCATGTTTTGTCCTCCTTCCAAAAAAGGAGCAGAAATACTTTCTGCTCCTTTTCTTTTCCGTTATTTCCTCGGCCGCGCAAAAATCATACGTCCTGCTGCTGTCTGCAGCGCAGACGTAACCTCTACGTCGATGGTCGAGTTAATGTAGCGGTGTCCGCCCTCGATGACAATCATAGTGCCGTCGTCGAGGTAAGCAACGCCCTGTCCCTGTTCTTTGCCGTCTTTTACAATCGTAACCTGCATGGATTCTCCCGGTATAACCACCGGTTTTACGGCGTTGGCCAGCTCATTGATGTTGAGCACGGGAACTCCGCGCAGCTGAGATACTTTGTTAAGATTGTAATCGTTTGTGATGATTTTACCTCCGACGAGCTGTCCGAGGCGTACGAGTTTTGAGTCTACCTCTGTGATATCCTCAAAATCCTGATTCGTCACTTCAACCTTCATTTTCGATTCTGTACGAATTTTCTGCAGAATGTCCAGTCCGCGGCGTCCGCGCGTTCGTTTAAGAACGTCCGAAGAGTCCGCTATGTGCTGAAGCTCCTCCAGTACAAACACAGGAATCAAAAGAGTCCCTTCGAGGAAATCAGTCTGAATGATGTCCGCAATGCGTCCGTCAATGATTACGCTGGTATCCAAAAGCTTGTAGCCTTTGTCTGCCTGCAGTGCAGCCGTTGGAAAAGCCTGTGCCGGAAATGCTGCCGGCTGAAGCTCTGCAGCAGCCTCCTGCTGTGCCTGACGTTCGCGGAGTTTAGCGATATCACGTATAAGACGCGGGATAAAGTCGAACATCGCCGTGAAGTCCTCGCGTTTTTTCATCGTGATACGAATACCAAGATAACCGAATACAATGCTGAATACGATTGGAATATAATTGCCTACGATAGGGAGATGCGAAAACGCCGACCCCAAAAGAGCTGCTAGAATAAGTCCGATAGCCAGTCCGACTGCACCTGCGATGACATCATGAATAGGCATCTTGTTGAGCTGTGCTTCCACCCATGCTGTAAAGCGTGTGAGCTTTTTGATGAAATACGGAGCCAGAATAAGGCCTATGATAACACCGAGGATTGCACCGATTAGTACGCAGACCAGCGTCGCCAATGTCATTTTGAAGATTCCCATGTCCATCTTCAAAATTTCCGTGCTGATGAAAAGCGTGAGTACGGGACTGGCAAGCTGCATAAGCGCACCGCCGGCAAGTGCCATGAATGCGGCAATGAAAAAACGCAGTATCTTATCAAGCATAAATTTCACCTCCCTTCATCTATAAATATAGATTATACTTTCTGTCCTTCCCTGTCAATCGGGCATTGGAGAAATCTCTCAGAAAAATTAAAAAATCTATCGAAATTTTTTCTTTTCGTTATTTCTGCAATGTCCTCTGACCACAGACTGAAAGAAAAATCTGTCCCGGAATATGTCCACAACAGACAGACTATACCATGGTTTTCTGAAAATAAAAAAGAAACGCAGGCAGATTCATAAAACCTACCTGCGTTTTTTATCATCTTTTTCCTTAAAGGCGGGATCCGTTTCCTGAACGGACACCGCCATACATGCCTCGACCTCCTGTTAGGTTCCTGCATGCATGCACGAGTTCATTCACGAGAATCTGCCGTGCTAAAAGTCTGTTTTGCTTCCGCTCCGCTTCTTCCTCGGGCGTCCCCTGCGGATTTGCTTGCGTGCCTCAGCAGTAATATAACAAATATTTCCGCTCTACAGTTTCGAAGAGATTTACAGGGAACTGTTTTTCTTCTGCCTGTCACACGCTTCGACGGTTCGAATAAAACAATCCGGACTTTTCCTTTCGTATTCGGAAATCATCTCCAATTCAACGTTCTCTGCATTATCGACTGAAACATACTCCGTATGTTTCCTGCGGCATCCTCAGCCCTTCTTTAACCTCTTTTGCTGAGTACTTCAAAAAACAACTCTAAGATTGCCGCGATCTTACCCGTGTCATGCATATAGGGCAAACGATCTGTCACTGTTATGCAGCAAACATTCACCTCCTCAGTGCCATATAGAAAACTGTTCGGCGATTACATTATAGCATATATGACCGAGCATGTAAAATTATTAATTTTATCATTAATATCAGTGAGCGTCAATGAATTTCATTTATTTTCGTTAAAATTATGCATATTTTTTCATTACTTTGGGAGCGCAAGCTTCAGCGCGTCCCCCACAAATGCTGCCGAAAGCACTTTAATTCCAAGGGATTTTTCGTCAATCTGTCTCGCGTTTTTCTCCGGAATAACAGCAGTTTTGAATCCCAGACGTGCTGCTTCCCTAAGCCGCTGCTCCGCCTGGCTGACGGCACGTACTTCTCCTGAAAGTCCAACCTCGCCGAAAACAATCATTTTGTCCCGCGGCACCCGGTTGGCAAAGCTTGATGCCATGGCTATGCATAGCGCGAGATCCGCTGCAGGCTCGTCTATTTTTATTCCGCCTGCGGCTTTCACGTATACGTCACAATTTCCGACTGCCAGATGCACTCTTTTCTCCAGTACAGCCAACAAAAGCTGAAGCCTTTTTATATCCACGGCATCTGAGGTACGGCGCGGCGGCAGATACGGTGTGTTCGCCACCAGTGCCTGCAGCTCAACAAGAAGCGGACGTGTCCCTTCAACAGTGGGTACGATAACAGTCCCCGGATCAGCCCCAAGGTCTGACAGAAAGAGCTTCGACGCATCAGGAACATCTTCAAGTCCTGTATCCCGCATTTCAAACAAACCCAGCTCATTTGTACTTCCGAAGCGGTTCTTCACAGCGCGCAGGACACGATATTCAGCATTTTTCTCTCCTTCAAAGAAAAGAACTGTATCTACTATGTGCTCAAGAACACGCGGCCCGGCAAGGCCTCCGTCCTTTGTTACATGTCCTATGATGAATGCGGCTATGCCTGCGGTTTTTGCGATTCTGAGCAGCTCCACGCTTGATTCCCTTACCTGACTTACACTTCCCGGGGCACTTTCGATATCAGGACGATATATTGTCTGTATGGAGTCTATTACCAGAAGCTCAGGTGCTATGTTTTCTATGTGGCGGGCAATAGTGTCGAGGTTGGTTTCACTCACAACGTAAAGAGTTTCTGCCAATGCACCGAGACGGTCTGCTCTCATTCGTACCTGTCTTGTGCTTTCTTCGCCTGTAACATACAGTACCTTTCGTCCCTGTTTTGCTACGTCCGAACAAACACGAAGGGTAAGACTTGATTTGCCTACTCCCGGATCGCCTGCAATGAGTACCATGGAGCCGGGAATAACTCCGCCGCCAAGCACACGGTCAAGTTCATCTGAGCCTGTCCTGTAACGCGGCAAATCCTCAGTCTCAACGTCAGCAATCCTTTGCGGCGGTGCCGCATCGGAAAGCCCCAGTGAAAGGCCCTTGCTTTCCTTTGCAGGAGCAACCTTTTCCTCTGCCATAGTATTCCACGCGCCACAGCCCGGGCAGCGTCCAAGCCATTTTGCGGAGTCATATCCGCATTCCTGGCATACATACATCGTTTTTGATTTTGCCTTTGCTTTCACTTTATTCCCCCGCTTACGAAAAAACACGGATGAATATACTTCACCCGTGTTCTTTTCATTTTCTCAAAAGCCGCACACACCAGCGGAAAAGCCATACTATGGCTACGCCGAAGTTAAGAAAGAAATTTTTCAGCCTGCGAACCGTGCTCTGCTCCGCCAGCTTATCCTTTTTCTGTCGTCTTTTCTCTCTTGCTGTCTGCATTCTCTTTCTTCTTTACAAAATCA
This sequence comes from Schwartzia sp. (in: firmicutes), assembly GCF_978017985.1. Classification (NCBI taxonomy): domain Bacteria; kingdom Bacillati; phylum Bacillota; class Negativicutes; order Selenomonadales; family Selenomonadaceae; genus Schwartzia; species Schwartzia sp. (in: firmicutes). The sequence goes on from NZ_CDXDFU010000142.1 coordinate 8,189, forward strand.
AGTTCGCCGTTGACCTTCTTCACATAGATGGTATCGCCTGCTTTGAATTTATTTGCAAGCAGCTGCTCTGCGATAGCGTCTTCTATATGTTTTCTGATGGCACGTTTGAGCGGACGCGCACCGTATTTGAAATCCGAACCCTGCTCAATGAGCTTGGCTTTTGCAGCCGGGCTGATTTCAAGCCCAATCTTTTTCTCCGAAAGTCTCGCTCTGACGCTTGCGAGCTGAATCTCGACAATAGCCGCCAGCTCTGCCTTTCCAAGGGGACGGAATACCAAGGTTTCGTCAATGCGGTTCAGAAATTCAGGCTTGAATACCTTGCGGACCTCGGAAAGTACACGTTTTTTCTGCTTCGCCGCCTGGTCGTCCGGAGTATCCTCTTTCGTCATGAAGCCCATTGTTGGAGCTTCTTCCTTGAGGAAGTTTGCACCTACGTTGGAGGTCATAATAATTACCGTATTTTTGAAATCAACCGTGCGTCCCTGGCTGTCTGTGAGTCTGCCGTCTTCAAGCACCTGCAGAAGGATGTTGAACACATCATAGTGCGCTTTTTCGATTTCGTCAAGCAGAAGGATAGAGTACGGCTTTCTGCGTACCGCGTCAGTAAGCTGACCTCCCTCTTCGTATCCGACGTAACCCGGAGGCGCTCCAACGAGACGGGAAACCGTGAATTTTTCCATGTACTCCGACATGTCAAAGCGAACTATAGAATCCTCGCTGCCGAAAAGGACCTCTGCCAATGCACGCGCAAGCTCTGTCTTGCCGACACCTGTAGGCCCAAGGAAAAGGAAGGAACCTATCGGGCGTTTCGGATCTTTTAGTCCGGCTCTTGCACGGCGTATTGCCTTGGAAACTGCAATAACTGCCTCCTGCTGACCGACAACCCTCTTCGTAAGGATTTTCTCCATGTGAAGCAGTCTCTCGGATTCCTTTGCCGCAAGACGTTTGACAGGAATTCCCGTCCAAAGTCCGACGACCTCAGCGATATCATCAGCCGTTACGACAATGTGCTTGTCTTCCTCTTTATGCCATGCATCCTTTACCCTTGCAAGCTCCTGCTTCAGGATACCCTCCTGGTCGCGGAATTTTGCAGCACGCTCGTATTCCTGCGCATGTATTGCTGCCTCTTTTTCGCAGCGTACTTCTTCAAGTTTTTCCTTTGCCTCTTTTACAGCGTCAGGCTGCGCCACAGCCTTAAGGCGTACCTTGGAAGCCGCTTCGTCCATAAGGTCGATTGCCTTATCCGGAAGGAAGCGGTCCGTTATATAGCGGTGTGAAAGCTTTACCGCAGCATCGATGGCATCGTCCATGATTTTAGCGCGGTGGAATGCTTCATATTTGTCACGGAGACCGTTAAGAATCTTTACTGCATCGCCGACACCCGGTTCGTCCACCATGATTGTCTGGAAGCGGCGTGCCAGGGCGGCATCCTTCTCGAAATACTTTTTGTATTCCTTCAGGGTTGTCGCTCCGATAATCTGTATTTCCCCGCGTGAAAGCGCAGGCTTTAATATGTTGGCAGCGTCAATAGAACCCTCAGAAGCTCCCGCTCCCACAAGGGTATGAAGCTCGTCAATAAAGAGGATGATATTTCCCGCATGGCGGATTTCCTCTATAACACTCTTTAAGCGTTCCTCAAATTCTCCGCGGTATTTTGCGCCTGCAACCATGGATGCCATGGAAAGGGACATAACCCTTTTATCCGCCAGCATGTAAGGCACCGCGCCTTCGACAATGCACTGTGCAAGTCCCTCAACGATTGCAGTTTTTCCGACACCCGGTTCTCCGATGAGAATCGGATTGTTTTTCGTACGGCGCGAGAGAATCTGAATGACTCTCTGAATTTCTTTCTCACGGCCGATAACAGGGTCCATTTTATCCTGTGCCGCCATGTCGTTAAGTGAACGGCCGTAGCGGTCAAGAAGCGGTGTCTTTGACTCGCTGCGGGTGCCTTCAACACGTCCGTCCTCAGCCTCTTCCCCGTCCGTATTATCATAATCTCCGCCAAGCATGTCCATGACCTGCTTACGTACATGCTCAAGACTTGCGCCCAAAGACCTCAGCACACGGGCCGCAGCGCTGTCATTTTCTCGGATCAGTCCAAGCAGTATATGCTCTGTCCCAAGATAGTTATGTCCGAGACGGCGTGCTTCGTCTACCGCAAGCTCCATTACTCTCTTTGCACGCGGCGTATAGTAAGGGTTGTCTGATGCGGTATCATCATCAGCACCGAGTACACTCTCCACGCGCTCACGCACCGTGTCCAGGTCTACACCCAGTGCCATAAGTGCCTGAGCAGCGAGACCGTCGCTTTCGTGCAGAAGCCCGAGAAGAAGATGCTCTGTACCTATATAATTTTGTTCCATATCCTGCGCTTCATACTGCGCATATTTCAATACCTTGATAGCTCTTGCTGTAAGCCGGGTATTCATAGTATCACTCCTAACCCTGTGTTCAGCCTCCCGCCAGAACGCGGCGAACCATTTCTGCACGTTTCCTGTCAAGCTCAGCCTGTGAAAGGTTGTCGTTTCCGACAAGATTTCTTATATAGCTTGGGCGGCTTGCTATAAGAATTTCGGAGAAACGTTCCGGCGGTGCTCCATGAAGAAGACCCATGTCAATTCCCATGCGCACCTTGCTGATAAGTTCAAGTACTTCGCTTTCTCCCAGCGACCGTGCATACTGAAGTATACCGTACGCACGCCATACCGCATCCTCAAGCCGTGTCTTTGAATATGCCAAAAGAGCTTTCCTTGCGCGGCGTTCGTGGGATACGATTTCCGATACTGAACTTGTTAAATTCTCAATAAGTCCCTGTTCCGAGAAGCCTAAAGTCAACTGATTCGAAACAATGAACATGTTTCCTACAGTCTCGCTGCCCTCTCCGTATAATCCGCGTACAGATATACCGAGCTGCTGAGCGATATTCGTAATGTTATGCATGTTACGCGTATATACAAGTCCGGGCAGATGAAGGATAACGGAAGCTCTAAGGCCTGTTCCCAGATTTGTCGGACATGTAGTCAGATATCCAAGTCTTTCATCAAATGCCAAATCAAGCTTTTCCTCAATGACATCATCAATCTTTGATGCGTCATCAAAGGGCTGAGTCAAATTAAGGCCCGAAGCCATGCATTGAATGCGCAGATGGTCCTCTTCGTTTATAAGTATGCTTACATTTCTGTCCTCACTGATATATGCGCTTCTATATTCGGGGGTTTTGGCCATACGTGTAGAAATGAGCTGTTTTTCCGCGAGAATATTGCGCTCAACCTCGGTAATAGCATCCATTCCTACAACATCATACGGCTGTCCGCTTACTGCTTCTATTTTCGTAAATACCGAGGAAATCAGATTCTGCACCTGAGCAAGCTGTTTCTGATTTGCTCTGTTAGGAAACGGCAGACGATCGAAATTTCTTGCAAGTCTTACGCGGCTCGAGAGTACGACATCACTAGCTTCGCCTGTTGTTCCAAACCATGAAAGGAGATAGTCCCGATACAAATCATTTACTGCCATCGGATTCAGCCCCCTCTCTTTCCGCTGCGAGCTTTTGCTCCAGTGAACGTATTCTGTCGCGATATTCCGCTGCTTTTTCGTATTCTTCGGATTTTACGGCCATCTGAAGCTGCTCCTTCAGCACATCAATTTCATGCTGAACAACCAGCGCTCCTCCGGAGCGCTTAGGTATCTTTCCGCTGTGAAGCACCGACCCATGTATCCTTTTAAGGAAAGGAATAAGCTGCTTACGGAATGTAGAATAGCAGACACTGCACCCTATTTTTCCTGAATGAACGAAATCCTGGTATGTCATACCGCAATTCGGGCATACGAGCCCCTGCGGCACTGTGCTTTCTTCTTTGGGTGATTTGCTGAAAATACCCTTCAGAAAATCATTGACTGTATAGTCTTCAGACTCAGGGTCCTGCATAAAGTTTCCATACCTGGAGGCACATTTCTCACAGAGATTCTTGTCAATCTTACCTTCCGGACTGATTTGCGTGATATGGATGCAGGCTTCATTTTTGTGGCAGTCATCACAAAGCATCGTATCCCTCCTATGCCATTCTCTCCAGTGTCATCAAAACGGAATGAAGCAGCTGCACACGCTCCTCCGGTTTCATCGTTTCATAGGCAGCAGTCACGACAGGCATAAGTATTGCCGCCTCACGATTTGTTATCATTTGATGCTTGAAAAGATATTCAACCATCGACTGTACCGTCTCAAACGGCGTTTCTTCATCAATCTTGCTCCGCATGTCCTGATAGACAAGGTTCTGAACAGGCACATGTTCAATACGTATAAATCCACCAAGTCCGCGCCTTGACTCTACGACAAAACCTTTAGCCGGCGTGAACCGTGTGCTTAAAACATAACTGATCTGTGACGGAGCACACGAAATCTTGTCAGCTATGTCTGTGCGGCGAAGTTCTACCTGGCCATCTTCCTGTGCCGCCAGCTGCTGCAAAATATAGCTTTCAATCAAATCTGCAATGTTGCTCATAAGATCACCTTCATATCTTTAATTGACCATTTGACCTTTTACTCCATTATACAGCTATTGTTCAAATTTTGCCATAGCAATATATTTCATTCGCACTAAAAAAAAGGTCTCTATCCGCATAATTGCTGGAATAGAGACCTTAAAAATATCAAAAATGAAATTTTTCCTTCATTATATATAGCTTTATAATAAACATTATTCAAATTAGCGATTCGAAAATAAAATTAAGATAAAGACCAATTTCAGACACAAAAAAGCACCTCCGAAGAGGTGCTTTTTATAAGTCCGATTAGCCAACAATAGCGAGAACTTCGCCGACTTTAACAGTCTGGCCCTCAGAAACGTTGATAGCTTTGACTGTGCCATCGACGCCAGCGAGGATTTCGTTCTGCATCTTCATAGCTTCGAGCATCATCAGGTTCGTGCCGGAGTTAACAGCATCGCCCGGTTTAGCAAGAACTTTGAGGATTTTGCCCGGCATTGGAGCAACGATTTCCGTCTCGCCTGCAGCAGCTTTAGCAGCCGGTGCAGCAGGAGCAGCAGCCGGAGCCGGTGCCGGAGCAGCAGCCGGAGCCGGTGCCGGAGCAGCAGCTTTCGGTGCAGCAGCTTTCGGAGCAGATACAGCGCCGCCAGCTTCTTCAACTTCTACAGCATAAGATGTTCCATTTACGGTAATGTTGAACTTTTTCACTTGAGATTCCTCCAAAACATCATATTATTTTTGAACGCGGGCCCGCACTGCACCTTAACGGTGCAGGCGTCCTGCAATCGTCCACAGGCTATTGCGTTCGATGTGTACCGCAACATACTGTTTGCCAGTCATACTCATGAGAGCAGCTGTAATAGCAGCAACTACATTTGTATCAACTTTTTGGGTACCCGTCGTCTGCATTGTCCAAGCCTCCAATTACAACGGAATGTTACCGTGTTTACGTGCCGGACCAACTTCACGTTTCGTAGCCAGCATGTTGAGAGACTGAATGATACGAGGTCTAGTTTCTTTCGGCTCAATGACATAGTCAACATAGCCGCGCTCTGCTGCTTTGTACGGTGTAGCGA
>NZ_CDXDFU010000143.1:0-3086 GCF_978017985.1 Schwartzia sp. (in: firmicutes)
CCTGAGCCGTAATTTCACTTTTGGATTTTATGCAGCAAAATTTCATGAGAAGATAAAAACAGGGCTGAGGAAAATGAGAAATCATTTCCCTCAGCCCTGTTAAATTCATACGCCAGTCGTATGAATAATTATTTCCATGGTGGAGACGAAGAGGATTGAACTCTCGACCTCTCGGATGCGAACCGAACGCTCTCCCAGCTGAGCTACGTCCCCACTTGTGTGAACAAGGTAAAGTATAGCGCGGTTTTTTGAAAAATGCAACAATTACACTTGAACAAAGAAGTGCGAATATTAAGAAATATTTATGAAAATTGAATTATGAGACAAAGCCTTGTATGTTTCTAAAATCTTTTCTAAATCGAAAAAAATTGCGAAAAAAAAGAGGATTTTCAGCTGACAATGTCAAATTATTAGGGTAGTATATATATAAAGGTCAATTATTGTCTTGCGGTTAACAATAAAAAATAATTCGCCAGACAAGTGACGAGTATTAAGGAGGTAAGAGAGCGTGGAAAAGCGGGAAACAATGTTGGAGTCCTATCTGCGCAGAGGTCTCAGCCGCCGTACATTCATTAAAGGGTGCGTTGCGCTGACGACTATGATGGGATTGAGCACCGACATGGTGTCAAAGGTTGTAGAGGCGGCGGAGAAGAAACCGCTGCCGGTTGTTATCTGGCTGCACGGTCATGAGTGCACAGGCTGCGATGAGTCCTTCATCCGTTCCGGTGCGCCGTTGGCATCTGATCTGGTGCTGACGAACATTGCGCTTGAGTATGACCATCTTCTGAGTGCAGGCGCAGGTGAGCCGTTCGAGCATCATCTTGAGGAAACTGTCAAGAAGTACTGGGGTCAGTATATACTGGCTGTTGAAGGTGCCGTATCCACGACGGATAACGGTACGTTCTGCATGTCAGGCGGAAAACCGTTTGTTGAAACGCTGCAGCGTGTTGCAAAGGGAGCAGCCGCTATTATTGCGTATGGTACGTGTGCAACAGACGGCGGTATTCAGGGGGCAAAACCGAACCCGACAGGCTCTGCGGGTATCAAACATTACACAGGCACGAAGCCTATCATCAACGTGCCGGGCTGCCCACCGATTCCTGAGGTTATGACAGGCGTTGTAATGCATGTTGCTTTGTTCGGCAAGATTCCGCCACTGGATTCCGAAGGTCGTCCAAAGCAGTTCTATGGAAACCGTATTCATGATACATGCTACCGCCGTCCGTTCTTCGATGCGGGTATGTTCGCAGACAGCTATGATGACGAGGGCGCTAAAAAAGGCTGGTGCCTTTATAAGCTCGGATGCCGCGGACCTGAAACATATAATTCCTGCGGCAATTTGCGCTGGTATCAGGGCATGTCCTATCCGATTCAGTCCGGTGCTGCCTGCATCGGCTGCTCAAATGCTCATTTCTGGGATGAGGGACCAATGTTCGCACGTTTGCCGGAATACGGGCCGCTGGGCGATATCGACAAAATCGGCGCAGGTCTTGCGGTTGCGACGGCAGCCGGTGTTGCTGTTCATGCGGCAGCAAGTGTTGTACAGAAACAGCAGCGTGATAAAGATAAAGAAAATGGGAAAGAGCAGGTGGGCAATAAATGAAACACGTAGTAGTTGATCCGGTAACGAGAATTGAAGGCCATCTGCGCGTAGAGATGCAGGTGGATGAAGCTTCCGGAAAGGTAACCGATTCTATTTCCAGCGGTACTGCATGGCGCGGTCTTGAGCTTATCCTGCACGACCGTGATCCGCGTGATGCCTGGGCATATATCCAGCGTATCTGCGGTGTCTGCACGACGGCTCATGCTCTTGCATGCGTCCGTGCGGTAGAGGATGCTCTCGGAATCAAGATTCCGAAAAACGGTAATTACATCCGTAATATTATGGCTGCGTCACTTACGGTGCAGGACCATATCGTTCATTTCTATCATCTGCATGCCCTTGACTGGGTCAGCCCGGTTGCTGCTCTTTCAGCAAATCCGGAAGCAACGGCAAATCTTCAGAACGCTGTACTGAAGACCTACAAGCTTCCTTTCAGCGGCCCGGCAGGCACGGTAACGGAGGCATTCCGCAAAGAAGTTCCCCGTGCTACGCCTTCCTATTTCAAAGGTATTCAGGATAAGGTAAAGGCAATTGTTGAGAGCGGTCAGCTGGGTATCTTCTCCGCGCAGTGGTGGGATCACCCGGACTATAATCTGCTTCCGCCTGAGGTTCACCTGATGGCAGTTGCTCATTATGTTGAGATGCTGGACAAGCAGCGCGAGCTTGTTACTCCGCATGTTGTATTCGGCGGTAAGAATCCGCATCCGCATTATGTTGTAGGCGGTATGCCGTGCTCCATTTCCATGGATGACGGCAACTCGCCGATAAATACGGCACGTCTTGATATCGTTGACCGTGCGGTTAATTTGGCGCGTAATCTCGTAAATGAATATTATCTGCCTGACCTCCTTGCTATCGGTCACATTTATGTCCAGAAGGGCATGACAGACGGCGGCGGTCTTGCTAAAGAACGCGTTATGGCATTTGGTCAGTTCCCGCTTGAGACGACTTCGACGACTCAGGACGGAGCCTTCTTCAAGAATCTCCTTATCCGCAGCAACGGTGTTGTTGAAAACTTCGGTCAGGGTGTCATGAAGGCGAAGTTCACTGAGATTACGGGCGACGACCTCAAGAATCCTGAGGTATTCGGCGAGGCTGTTACACACGCATGGTACGAATATGAAGGAAAAGACGGAGATGCTCAGCCGCGTCATCCGTGGGAAGGTCAGACGAAGGCCAAATATACGGGTCCGAAGGTCGGTACACCTACAGACTGGAAGGAGCTTAATGAGAAGGGCAAGTACTCATGGCTCAAGACTCCGCTGTGGCACATGAAGATGTGTGAGGTCGGTCCGCTGGCTCACTACATCATCATCTATACAAAGGCTAAACAGGGACTCCTTCCTGATATGACATGGGCAGAGAAGATGATGGTAGATCAGATTGAGGCAGTTTCGAAGGTTCTCGGACTGGCTCCTGAGGTATGGCTCCCGACTATGGTCGGCCGTACGGCTGCCCGTGAACTTGACTGCCAGCTCAATGC
>NZ_CDXDFU010000144.1:0-8405 GCF_978017985.1 Schwartzia sp. (in: firmicutes)
GCCCTGTGGCTTTCCAGCGCCATATTTACCGCGCTTCGGGCGTTCCTTCTTCATCGTTGACACTTATTGATATCCTGCGCCACATTTACCTGAGAATTCTCGGTATCAATCGGCGAAGGCAAAATCCTGCCAATGCTCCAGCATGAATTGAATCAGCTTGGAGGAATTTTTCGACGCGGTTTTCGCAAATTCAGCAAAATCCATGTGGCCGCTGTCATCGGCCTTATCTGAAATTGCCCGCAAAATCACGAATGGGACTGCATTGAGGAAGCACACCTGGGCAACGGAGCCGCCTTCCATCTCCGCGCAGTCTCCGGCGTATTCTGCAACAATCCTATCCTTTTCCTTTTGAGAGGCAATAAACTGGTCACCGGAGCAGATTCTTCCTTCCACGGCGGCAATTCCCGGCAATGTCTCCTGTATCGCTTGGACTGCCCTTTGACGCAGCTCCTTATCTGCCGCAAAGGCGGACTTTCCCGTATAGGGAATCTCCCCTTTTTGGAAGCCAATCGCTGTCACATCGAAATCATGCTGCACGGCGTCCACAGCAACCACAATATCGCCGATATTCAGTTTAGGGTTCAGCGAGCCGGCCACACCGGTATTGATGATATGTGTCACAGCATATTCATCAATGAGAACCTGGGCGCAAATACCCGCATTTACCTTGCCCATACCGCATTGGACGATAACAGCATCTGTGTTTCCTATCATCCCCTCATGGAATGTCATTCCTGCTTTTTTCACTTGCCGCTCAAGCCGCATCGTTTTCTTCAGATTTGCGACCTCCAATTCCATCGCACCAATGACACCGACCTTTGCCTTGTTTTTTTCCTGTGCCGCTGCCATTCCCGTGAAAAATGAACTACTCCAAACGCTGGCCATCCCCAAAGCTGACAGCCGCAAAAACTCCCTGCGATTCATACTTTCCCCCTCCTCCGTCATTCTGCTTTTCTAATTTGTCAAGATTGTCTCGTTTCCCCTTCGCTTACATACCTTAATTTGTAGTTATCGGATAATTACAATATAATTTACAGTGATATAAAATGCAATACAAACCCTTGACGCCCTAATAATCTGGAGTTATCTTGAGAACATAAATCTGAATATCAGAATACCAGCAATATAGAAAGAAGGAATGATTTTGAAGGCTCCCCATTTATACCAACTGCTTATATGCCGTTCGATTCTGAAGGATGCGGCAATTAAAAGCCTTGCCCTTTGGCTTGAGAACCCATCGGATATGCCAACACAGTACGAGTGCATTTCGCTTCTGCTCCGTGAAGCCGAGACTCACGGTCTCTCGGGGAATATTTTACAGTCCTATATTCTTTTCCGTCTTATGCATGACGAAAATATTGCTGCCGAAACTATAGAAAAAACCGACGGCAATCTCGGTGAGGATCTGAAGCGTGCTTTCATTCATGATATTGAAGTTCTTGAGCCGCTTCTCCGAGACCTTCCAAGCCAACGGCTTAACACTGTTTTACTGGACAATTATATCCCGACAGATGCAAAAATCGACGAAGGCAGCGCGCTTGTCTCATCTGCCCTCTCTAACGGCTGGACGGCTGAAACTCTCGCGGACACGCTTCTCGAATACTATCACCGTTTCGGAAGCGGAAAAATCGCACGGTTCCGTGCCTTCCGCTGGGACAAGGAAATCGGCCTTGTGGGAATTGAGCATTTTGAACCCATACGCATGGATGACCTTATCGGATACGCGCAGCAAAAGCACGACCTTATCGCAAACACACTTGCTTTCCTTTCAGGGCGCCCTGCAAACAATGTTCTTCTTGTAGGCGCACGCGGAACGGGTAAATCCTCGTCTGTAAAGGCACTGGCAAATGAATATTTTCTTCAGGGTCTCCGCCTGATACAGCTGCAGAAATCTCAGCTCAGCGAGCTTCCGAATCTCATGCAGACACTCCGCCGTATTGCTTCCAAACGGTTCATCATTTATCTGGATGACCTCTCCTTTGAGAGCAACGAACCCGAGTATAAATATCTCAAATCTGCCATTGAGGGCGGCGTAGAGTCATGTCCCGATAATGTTCTTATCTATGCAACCTCAAACCGCCGCCATCTCATCAAAGAAAGCTGGCGTGACCGTGAAAGCGGACAGGATGAGCTTTATAAGACCGACAGCATGAACGAGACTATATCCCTCTCTGACAGATTCGGACTCATAATCGTCTACCGTTTGCCTGACCAGAACGAATATCTTGCTATCATCGACCACGCGCTCCGCGCAAAGGGCATAATCCTCACACCGGAGGAGCTTCGCCTTGCGGGTCATCGTTGGGAACTTGAACATTCAGGCCGCAGCGGACGCGTAGCGCAGCAGTTCGTTAATTATTACCTCGGACAGTACAAAAAGTAATCAACCAAAAAGAGCCATGCAAAGCATTATTTCTAAGCTTTGCATGGCTCTTTTTTATTTCTCATTGTTTTGTTCTTCGCTGTCATCTGCGAAGCTATCCTCATCAGTTTCCATCGGTTCTACCTGCATGGATATCTGATTTACGTATTCGTTCTGGGATGTACACATCCAGTAGTTTTTAAGCGGCTGAACGTACAAATCACTGATAGGTCGAAGGTTGTTCCGCTTCATGAAATCAGAGAACTTTTTGGCCAGCTTGCGTTTATTTTTATGGAATGTCCCCTTGAATCGCAGAGTAACATAAAAGCCTACAGGTGTTTCAAAATAATGTTCATTTTCATCGTAGTAGTTAATGGAAACCGATGAAAAATAGGCCTTTGCTCCTCCGCTTGTTTCGTTAAGAAACGACTCTTTGTCTATAATCCAGCCAACGCTGCGTTCCTTAAAGTGATGCTCAGAAAATACCGTGAGGTTGTGATTTGCCAGGATATAGATAGTCCCCATATGACCTACACCCGAAGATATTTTACTGATATACAGATTCTTCGAATGGCGATAGTCCAGTGTAATCTGGTCGAGACAGGTTTCTTCAAGGGAATCCAGCTGCTCGAACATTGATTTAATATCCTTACGGACATTTTCATTCTGTTCGATAATCTCCTGACACTTTTTATCCTTCTTTTCAAGCAATGCCCTAAGCGCTTCAGGACTGCGGTTCTCCAAGTACTTCTGAATCGCTGAGATTGAAATATCCAGTTTTCTGAGATTAGTGATAACCTCAAGAGTCAGATACTGATGCAGAGAATAGTTTCTATACCCGTTCTCCGATACAAATTCAGGCTGCAAAAGCCCGATACGGTCGTAATATAGCAGCGTCTGCTTGGAAAGATTGAACATCTTTGCAAGTTCGCCTGCCGTATAATAACTTTGTCCGTGTGACATAATTTCCACCCAACTGTCAGTAACTCTACAACACGCAAAAGTATACACTATAGGTCTTAAGTGTAAACTATATAGTAAGTATATAGTCAAGAGGTCGGGGGAAGGTTATTTCAAATTCTTCTCACGCCATCCTTTCCACTCACTTCAACAAGCCATTGCCATACCGGCCTTCGTCTTACCATAAGGTCAGGAGCAATATCAAAAAGAGGAACAAGCACAAATGCACGCTCCGTTACATAAGGATGCGGCAAAATAAGCTCATCTCCGTCAGTCTCTATCCTATCCATTGCAAGAATATCCACATCTATTATCCGTTCGCCCCAGCGTTCCCGGCGCACGCGGCCAAGAGCCTTTTCAATGCGCTGACATTCCGCCAAAAGCTGCTTTGGCTCCAGTGTTGTTTCTATCTGCGCTGCGAGATTGAGAAATTTAGGCTGATCCTCTTTCCCCCATGGCTCTGTTTCATACAGTGGGGATACTGCAGAAAGCTTTATTCCATCAGATTCATTCAGCATCTGCAGCGCACGGTTTATGTTGTTCTCCCTGTCCCCGAGATTAGCGCCAAGCCCTATATACGCAACCGTAGCACGGTCTATCGGAACAAGAAGCTCTCCGCGTCCGTTCATTTTTTGCCTCTTTCACGTGTAATGGAAACACTCACATCAGCAAATTTACCCGGAATAGGTGCTGACGGTTTGTGCACCACAATACGGAGCTTCTGTATCAGCCCGAATTTCGCGAAAAGCTCCTCTCCTATATGTTCGGCAAGCGCTTCGATAAGAGCTACAGGCTCTCCCTCCACTATGGAACGGACAACCTCAAAAACATTGGCATAGTTCACCGTTTTATGAATATCATCGCTTTTCCCCGCCGGCGAAACATCAAAATACATGGAAACGTCAACAATAAACGGCTGCCCAAGCTCACGCTCCGCTGCTTTGCAGCCGTGGCGTCCGCGAAATTCCATACCTTCTATTTTTATACGGTCCATTTACGTACCCCCTTTTACTGCGCTTCATTCTGCTTTCAGTATTGCATCAGTCATACGGCACATGCGTGCAACAGGCTTCACGTCATGCACGCGGACCATGCCTGCGCCCTTCATGATGCCTATTACACAGGCAGCTCCCGTGGCTTCCATGCGTTCCTCTACAGGAAGTCCCAGAGCCGCGCCGATAAAGCTCTTTCGGCTTGCTGCAAGGAGCATGGGATAAAGCTCACCGTCAACCGAAAGAAGCTCTTCGAGTCTATTCTGTACCGTCAGATTTGCCTCAGGCGTTTTTCCGAATCCGATACCCGGGTCAAGAATTATTTTTTTATCGTCCATTCCTGCTTCACGCGCAATCTCGACAGATGAACGGAAAAAATCCTGCATTGACTCAATTATGTCTTTATTATATTCCTTTCCGTCCTGATTGTGCATAACAATTACAGGCAGATTATGCTTTGCGGCAACGCGGGCCATAGCGCCTCGTTCCTCACCGGCATACTGCAGCCCCCAGATATCATTAAGCACATGTACGCCAAGCTCAGCCGCCATATCCGCGGTTTTTGATTTGAAGGTATCTACCGAAACAGGAACAGGAAGCTCCTTCATCAAAAGCTCAAGATATGGACGCAGGCGCTCGATTTCCTCCTCAGCTGACATGGGTACAAACCCGGGGCGCGAGGATTCAGCTCCCACATCAATTATATCTGCTCCGTCCTCCACCATTTCAAGAGCGTGACGAAGCGCCTTGTCGGGAGCATTCCAAAGTCCGCCGTCAGAAAAAGAATCCGGTGTAACATTCAAAATACCCATGATAAGGGTACGTTTCCCAAATTCCAGTGTTTTTCCGTCTTTCCATGAATACTTGCGTATTGCGTTCTGCATGACTATATCCCTCACTTGGTGAATAAATCCAATAGCTGTTTGCCGATAAGTATTGTCGTTACACAGATAAAAAGCGGCCGCACGTATGCCGCGCCCTTTGTCAGTGCCATCTTTGTTCCGCATATTGCTCCGAAAATCATTCCTATGCCCATGGGTATCGCATAAGAGAAATCAGCAAGACCAAGTGCGGTAAAGGTGATAAACGCTGCAATATTGCTCGCAAAATTCAATGCGCGCCCGTTCGCCGCAGCTCCGACGAAGTCAAAACCGATCATCAGGAATGCGAACAAAAGAAATGAACCTGTACCCGGTCCGAAAAATCCATCATAAAAACCGAATACAAAGGCAACGGCGCAGCTCAAAATCAGCATACGCTTAGTCATTCCGTTATAGGTCGCTGCTTTTCCCCAGTCCTTTTTGAAAATACTGTACACAGCGACTCCGATAAGCATTACTACAACAAGCGGCTTCAAAAAATCCGCGGGAATCATACGGACGGTAAAAACGCCCAAGACTGAACCCGCAAATGAAATAGGAAACAGCTTCTTTATAAGGTCCATATCCATTTTTCCTGCACGGATAAACTGCAGAACACTGGTCATAGACCCCATTGTTGCAGCTGCCTTATTTGTCCCCAGCGCGTTAAGCGGAGGCATCCCCACCCACAAAAGCGCAGGCGTGGATATGAGCCCGCCCCCTCCGACAACAGAATCAATAAACGAAGCAACAAAACCCATAACCGCCAAAAATGCAACGGACGCCATATCAGGCATTTCCAGCATACATATCTCCCCAATCAAATGTCCAAAAATACATATCTGATTTTAGCCGAAACCCTAGGGAAATGCAATGAAATTACACCGTTCCGCCATTGTGTATACATAAAAAAAGCTGCCCGTAAAAACAGGCAGCTGCACATAAAATTATGATTGTTTGCCGTGATTCAAAATCAGATTAAGAACAATGGCCGTTATGCTTCCGATGGTTATTCCGCTGTTGCATATCAGCTGTACCCCTGCCGGAAATTTCGCATAAAACCCGGGAGCACCGATAGGAATAAGCGCGACAGCGACGCTGATTGCAATTACCATCATATTGCAGTTTCCTACAAACTCGACTTTTGACAGTGCCTGAATTCCGCTGGCTGCGACCATTCCAAACATAGCAAGGCCCGCGCCTCCGAGTACCATGTTAGGTATGCAGGCAACTATAGCCGCAAGCTTCGGAAAAAGTCCGAGAATCATCAAAATGACACCGCCTGTGGCAACAACGTAACGGCTTCTGACACCGGTAAGTCCTACAAGTCCGATATTCTGCGCAAATGCCGTATATGGAAATGCGTTAAGTACACCGCCGAGAGCAGTAGAAAATCCGTCAGCACGGAGAGCCCGGCAAAGAACAGCTTCATCAGTTGTCTTGTTAACAATCTTTCCGACCGCAATGACATCGCCTGTTGTTTCTGCCATCGTAACCAGCATTACGAGTGTCATGGCAATACAGGACACAGGCTCAAATATCGGCATGCCGAAGGCAAACGGTGTCGTAATCCCTATAGCTGCTGCCTGCCCTACTGCAGAAAAATCCACAAAACCAAAACCAAAAGCTACGACCGTACCGAAAATCAGACCAAGCAGAACAGCTATGTGACCTACAAAGCCCTGACTTACACGATACAGGAAAAGAATTAGCGCAAGCACAAGGAATGCAATCAGTATATTCATGGGTGATGCATAATCCGGAGCAGCAGGATTTACACCGGCAATCCAGCCCACCGCAACAGGCATGAGCGTAAGACCGATAATCATTATGACCGCACCTGTAACGACAGGCGGAAATAAACGAAGAAGCTTGCTGAAATAGTTCGCCGTTACAAAGCAGATGATACCTGCTACTATTACCGAACCATATACGACCCGGAGTCCTTCCGCGCCGCCTCCTGAGGAATTAGCGATAAGAATCATCGGAGTGACAGCAGTAAAGGTGCATCCTTGCACAATCGGCAGCTTCGACCCGATGGCAGGTCCAAGGCTAAGTGTCTGAACCAGCGTCGCGATTCCGCATGTAAAAAGGTCGGCATTAATAAGGTAAATCAGATGTTCCACGTCCAGATGAATCGCTCCCGCAAGTACAAGCGGCACAGCCACCGCGCCTGAATACATGGCAAGAACGTGCTGAAAGCCGTAGATGAGGAGCTTCCATATCGGAAGAATTTTATCAACCGGATGGACTTTGGATGATTGCATGAAGATTTCCTCCCGTCAAAATAAGTGAACAAGGACTAGTATACCTCCAAAAATTTTTGAACGCAAAATTTTTTCACCTTTTTCTAATTGCTATTGCATTTTATCCACAGAATCGTATACTTATTTTAATACACTTTTTACTCAGGAGGTCACATCATGGAGTTATTAGAAAATCGTATCAAGGAAGAAGGTCTTGTCCTCCCGGGCAACGTCCTCAAGGTAGATTCCTTCCTGAACCATCAGGTTGACGCGCAGCTCATGCTTGAAATGGGCAAGGAATTTGCACGCCTGTTTACCAATAAAGGCATTCAGCGCATCCTGACGATTGAAGCTTCCGGTATCTCCATGGCCCTCACAACGGCTCTTGAGCTCAATGTTCCGTTTGTTTTCGCCCGCAAGAAGGCATCTGTGCTTATGTCCGACCCAGCTTATGTTGAGGATGTATACTCCTTTACAAAAAAGGAAACGGCTCATATCACGGTATTGAAAAAATTCCTTCCTGCAGGCGAAAAAGTCCTCATTATTGATGACTTCCTCGCAAACGGTGAAGCTGCCCTCGGCATGGCACGCATAGTCGAGAAGGCCGGCTCCGAGGTTGCAGGTATCGGCATCGCAATCGAAAAAGCTTTCCAAAAGGGACACAACCGCATCATTGAGGCCGGCTATCATCTGGAGGCCCTTGCAAGTATTGCATCGCTTGATGACGGAAAGGTTACTTTCACAAGATAATATTTGTACTCACGCATACAAAAAGACACTCAGCAGCAAGCCGAGTGTCTTTTTTCTTTTTCTTATTCGTAACGAAGCGCTTCAATCGGGTCAAGAAGTGCAGCTTTTCTTGCAGGATAAATTCCGAAGAAAAGACCGATTCCCACCGAGAAGCTGAAAGACATCAGAATAGGTCCTACCGTAATAACCGTCTGGAACCCGCCGAATTTCGATATGGCGAGAGCCACTCCGATAC